>NZ_DHXG01000061.1:0-28784 GCF_002413585.1 Paracoccus sp. UBA5162 | reverse complement strand
GCGCCGGCAGAGGGGCGGAAACATCCATGCTTGCCCTGCTGAGACGCGATCTCGTGCTGGCTGTCCGCGCAGGCGGCGGCTTCGGCCTTGCCGTGGCGTTCTTCCTGATCATCAGTGCGCTGGTCCCTTTTGGCGTCGGACCGAGCGTGGCGGCCCTGCGTCCCATCGCCGCAGGCATCCTCTGGCTTGGGGCGCTGCTGTCCTGCCTTCTCTCGCTGGACCGCATCTTCGCGCTGGACCATGAAGACGGCAGCCTCGATCTGCTGGCCACCGCCCCGGTCCCGCTGGAAGGCGCCGTCGCCGTCAAGGCGCTGGCGCACTGGATCACCACCGGCCTGCCGCTGGTCGCGGCATCGCCCCTGTTCGGCATCCTGCTGCACCTGCCGGGTCAGGCAATGCCCTGGCTGATCATCTCGCTGCTGATCGGCACGCCCGCGCTGTCGATGCTGGGCGCCTTCGGCGCCGCGATCACCATGGGCCTGCGCCGGGGCGGGCTTCTGCTGTCGCTTCTGGTCCTGCCGCTGTATATTCCCACGCTGATCTTCGGGACCGAAATCGTGCGCCGCGGCGCCGACGGCGGCGATCCGGGCACGCCGATCCTGTTTCTCGCCGGCATCACCCTGGCGGTTCTGGCGCTGGTCCCCTTTGCCGCCGCCGCCGCCCTTCGCATCAACCTTCGCTGATGTGACTTGAGCCCCGTCCGCGCCGCCGCTAGGGAATGTCCATGTCGATCTGGGAATATGCAAACCCCGTCAAGTTCATGCGCCTGTCCGACGCGATCCTGCCATGGACGGTGGCCGGCGCGGCGATCTTCACGATCGGCGGCGTCCTGTGGGGGTTCCTGACGCCACAGGACTACAGGCAGGGCGCGACGGTCAAGATCATCTTCCTGCACGTGCCCTCGGCGATGATGGCGATCAACATCTGGGTGATGATGCTGGTCACGTCCCTGATCTGGCTGATCCGCCGCCACCATGTCAGTGCGCTGGCCGCCAAGGCGGCTGCCCCGGTCGGCGCCGTGATGACCCTGATCGCGCTGGCCACCGGCGCGATCTGGGGCCAGCCGATGTGGGGAACCTGGTGGGAATGGGATCCGCGCCTGACCTCTTTTCTGGTGCTGTTCCTGTTCTATATCGGCTATATCGCGCTGTGGTCCGCGATCGAGGATCCCGACAGCGCCGCCGACCTGACCGGCGTTCTCTGCCTTGTCGGATCGGTCTTCGCGCTGCTGTCGCGCTATGCGGTTCTGTTCTGGAACCAGGGCCTGCACCAGGGCGCCTCGCTCTCGGTCGCGCCGGGCGAACGGATGAGCGCGGTCTATCGCTATCCGCTGTATCTGTCGATGCTGGGCTTTTTCCTGCTGTTTCTGGCGCTGCTGCTGATCCGCACCCGGACCGAGATCCGCCGCCGGCGCCTGGCCGCGCTGCAAGCCCGGGAGACGCGCGCATGATCGACCTTGGCAAATACGCGGTCACCGTGCTGGCCGCCTATGGCGTCACCGCCGCGCTGCTGATCGGCATCGTCTGGCAAAGCGCGGCCGCCAATGCCCGCGCCCGCCGCGCGCTGGAAAAGCACCAGGGCCATGGCTAGGGTTTGCCGCCTTGTCGCGATTGCGGCGCTGGTTTTGGCGGCGCTGGCGGCGCTGTTGCTGTGGAACATGGATCGCGTCAACCCCACAGGCCCGTCCCCGGCCCTGATCGGCAAAAAGGCCCCGCCCCTGCCGGCGACGGTGCTGGCGGGAAAGCCCGGACTGACCGACCCGATGCTGCGCCAGCCGGGCCTGAAGCTGGTGAATTTCTGGGCCAGCTGGTGCCCGCCCTGCCGTGCCGAACATGCGACGCTGACAACCCTGTCAAAGCAATTGCCGGTCTATGGCGTCGATCTGAAGGATTCGCCGGCCGATGCGGCCGCGTTCCTGGACAGATACGGCGATCCATTCCGCGCCATCGCCGCCGATCCCGCCGGTCGCGCCGCGCTGGATTGGGGTGTGACCGGCCCGCCCCAAACCTTCATCATCGACGGCAAGGGCACGGTGCTGTTCCGCTTTGCCGGCCCCTTGCTGCGCGAGGACTACACCAACCGGTTCCTGCCCGAACTGGAAAAGGCACGACAGGCCGCGAACTAGACGGGGCGCCCCTGTCGCCAACAGCAAGCCCCGCGCCCGTTTCCGACGGCCCTTCAGGCAGTCCCGGACCGGGGGCGGGTGCCGGTCGGAACCGATGCGGCTTGCGCGCGAGGGTTGCGCGCGACAAACTGATCTCAATCCAACGACAATCAGGGAGGTCAGCGATGACACGCACCGGAATTCTCATGACGCTTCTGGCGGGCAGCGTCTGGACCATGCCCGCGATGGCCCAGCAGGCCGCCGACAGCGTCGATCCCGAAGCCGCGACCGCAGCCCGGGCGCAGGCCACCCCCGAAGCTTTTGCCGGCCTTGGCGAGGCCGCCCGCGCCGCGATGGATGCGAAACAGGCGGGCAAGCCCGTCTCGGCGCCGAACTGGATGGTGGCGGCCGCCAACCCGCTGGCGGTGGAGGCCGGCGCCAAGGTGCTGGAGGCCGGCGGCAGCGCCGCCGACGCCATGATCGCGGTTCAGGCCGTGCTGGGTCTGGTCGAACCGCAAAGCTCGGGCCTCGGCGGCGGGGCCTTCCTGGTCTGGTATGACGCCGAAAGCGGCGAGGTCACGACGCTGGATGCCCGCGAGACCGCCCCCGCCGAGGCCACGCCGACGCTGTTTCAGGACCAGAACGGCGAGCCGCTGAAATTCATGGAGGCGGTGGTCGGCGGACGGTCGGTCGGCACGCCGGGCACGCCGGCGCTGCTGGAAGAGGCGCATCGCCGCTGGGGCAAGGCCAATTGGCGCGGGCTGTTCGGTCCCGCCATCGATCTGGCCGAGAACGGCTTTGACGTGTCGCCGCGCCTGGCCTCGCTGGTCGCCGAGGAAGGCGAGGCGCTGCAACGCTTTGGCGCGACCGCCGATTACTTCTTTCCCGGCGGCACTGCCATCGCGGCCGGCGATACCTTGAAGAACCCCGCCTATGCCAAGACCCTGCGCCGCATCGCCGCCGACGGCAGCCGTGCCTTCTATACCGGCGAAATCGCACAAGACATCGTTGCCACGATCCGCAACGCCGAGGGCAATCCGGGCGTCCTGTCGACCGAGGATCTGGCGCGCTACAAGGTGATCGAACGTCCTGCGGTCTGCGTCGAATACCGCGACAACGAAGTCTGCGGCATGGGCCCCCCTTCGTCGGGCGGGCTGACCGTAGGGCAGATTCTGGGCGCGCTTGGCGGCTATGATCTGGCCGGCCTGGGGGCCGACAACCCGGAAAGCTGGCGGCTGATCGGCGATGCCTCGCGCCTGGCCTTCGCCGATCGCGGCCGCTACATGGCCGACAGCGACTTCGTGCCGATGCCGACCGAGGGTCTGCTGGATCCCGATTATCTGGCCGGGCGCGGCCAGCTTCTGTCGGGCGACGACGCGCTGCCCGAGGTCAGCGCCGGATCGCCGGGCTGGAGCCATGCCTGGCTCTGGGGGCAGGACAGCGCGATCGAGTTTCCCTCGACCTCTCAGATCTCGATCGTGGACGGGGACGGCAATGCGCTGTCGATGACCACCACGATCGAGAACGGCTTCGGTTCGCGCCTGTTCACGCAGGGCTTCCTGCTGAACAACGAATTGACCGATTTCAGCTTCGAAACCCGTGACGAGGCGGGTTATCCGATCGCCAACCGCGTCGAACCGGGCAAGCGGCCGCGTTCGTCGATGTCACCCAGCATCGTGATGAAGGACGGCAAGCCGGTTCTGGTCATCGGCTCGCCCGGCGGCAGCCGGATCATCGGCTACGTCGCCAAGGCGATCATCGGTTACGTCGATTGGGGTCTGGACGTGCAGCAGGCAGTGGCGTTGCCCAATATCGTGAACCGCTTCGGCACGATGGATGTCGAGGCGGGCACCGATGCGGCCGCCCTGGTTCAACCGCTGACCGATCTGGGCTTCGAGGTGAATGAGACAGAGCTGAATTCCGGCCTGCATGGCATCGCGGTCACGCCCGACGGCCTCGAGGGCGGGGCCGATCCGCGCCGCGAAGGCATCGCCATCGGCGGCTAGCAGGAACTGACGCGGCGCGGCTGGTTCCGGCTGCGCCCACCCGCCGGGCCGGGAATGCGCGGGGCCTAGGCTGCGCTGTCCTGCAGATCCAGATCGAGGGTCCTTCCGGCGAACCGGATCTCGGCCAGGCGGTGGGCGGCGATCAGGATGGCGGCGTCGGGCAGCCAGTCGCGGATGCCGTGCAGAACCCGCGCGGCGGTGCGGGCGTCCAGCCCCTCGGTCGGCTCATCCAGCAGCAGGATGCCGGGGCGCTGGATCAACACCCGTGCCAGAGCCAGCCGGCGCGCCTGCCCGCCCGAAAGCCCGGCGCCGCCCTCGCCCAGAACGTGATCCAGCGGCAGATCGAGCCGGCAGCAATCCAGCACGGCGCGCAGATCCGTCTCGGACGCCGCGGGCGCGGCCATCCGCAGCGTGTCCCGCAGACTGCCGGCCACGAGGGCGGGCCTCTGGGTCAGGTAGCCGATGGTTCCCCCGCGACGGATTTCGCCCTGCACGGGGGGAACCAGCCCCGCGACAGCGTTCAGAAGACTGGTCTTGCCCCGCCCGCTGACGCCTTTCAGCGCGACCGTCTCGCCCGGTGCGACAGACAGGTCCAGCCCGGTCACGACCGGCGGCAGACCGGGCGCGGCGGCCACGGCAAGACACGTCAGGGCCAGCCCGGCCGGCCCCGACACGTCCGGGGCGGCGGGCGCGGATCGCGGTTCCAGCAGCGGCGCGATGCGGGCGGCGGCGCCGCGCATCCGACCCAGTTCGGCGATGCCGCGCTGCAGCGCCAGGGCCAGTTCGCCCATCGCGAGGGCCGCGAAAACCGCCAGGGCGGCCTGCGGGGCCGTGATCTGCGCCTGCATTGCCAGGCGTCCCGCCAGCCACAATGTTCCCGCCAGCGTCATGGCACCGGCGGCCTGCAAGGCCGCGGTGGCGCGATGTTCGATCCGCGCCTGTGCCAAGGCCGCGGCGCGTGCCCTGCGATCCTGCGACAGAACGGTTTCGCGCGCAGCAGTCAGCCGGCCCGCCACGGCCAGCCAGTCGCGACCGCGCAAATGATCGACCGTGGCCGAGCGCAGCGCCTGTCGTCGCGCTTCGGCCTCGGACGAGGGACCGAAAGCCGCCTTGCCGGCCCATGCCAGCACCGCGACCGCGCCGGAAAAAGTCGCCCCCGCGACCCACAGCGCGACCGAGGGTGCGACCAGCAGCCACAGACCGGTGAGGACCGCAAGCGCCGCGATCAGCAGGGCCAGCAGCGGAAAGACCAGCCGGATCGCCAGGCCATCCAGCGCATCGACATCCGCCGTCAGCCGATTCAGCGCCTGCCCGCCCCTGAGCCGCGATTGCAGCGTGAAGTCGGCCCGTGACAGCCCGTCCAGCAACCGCACCCGCAACCCGGCCAGAACCTTCAGCGTGGCGTCATGCGTGGCCAGGCGTTCGCCGTATCGGCTGCCGGTGCGGGCAATGGCGAGGAACCGGATCCCGGCCGAGGGACGGAACACGTCGAACACCGTCCCCAGCCCGGCCAGCCCGGCCATGCCCGCGGCCAGGATGAACCAGCCCGACAGCGCCAGAAGCATGATACCGCTGAGAGCCACGGCGGCCGACAGCGCGAAGCCGCGCAGGATCGCGCGGCGCTGGTCGCGCCAGAACAGCGTCGCGATCGTCAGCAGCGGTGTCATCGTCCAACCTCGATCCGGCGCGGCAGCGCCTTGATGAGCCGCGCATCATGGCTGGCCGCGACCAGCGTGGCACCCTTGCGGTGCATTTCCAGAAGCCCGGCGATGACGGCCTCGGCGGTGCCATCGTCCAGATCGGCCGTCGGCTCGTCGGCCAGGATCAGCGCCGGCCTGCGCAGGGCGGCGCGGGCGATGGTCAGCCGCCGCGCCTCGCCGCCCGAGACACCGGCGCCGCTTTCCCCCAGGCGCGTCTCCAACCCGTCTGGCAAACGCGCGACAATGCCCTGGGCGTCGGCCAGGCGCAGCGCATCGGCGATGGCACCGGGAGTTGCGGGCCGGCCGGAGGTCAGTTCCTCCCGCAGGCTTACATCGCGGAAATGCGGCTTTTGCGGGATCAGCGCCAGTGCCGCGCGCCAGTCGTCGGCGTTGCTTTGACCAAGCGGCACCCCGTCGATCCGCAGCGCGCCATAGCCCGGCAACAGCCCGGCAATCGCCAGCAGAAGCGCCGATTTGCCCGCGCCCGAGGGACCGGTCAGCGCCACCCCCTCGCCCGGCGCGATGATCAGGTCGGGCAGCGCATGGCCGCGCAGCACCAGCCCATGCGTGGTGACGGTGCCGGCAAGCGCCCTGCCCGCATGGCCCGCGCCCAGAATCGCGGGCACGGGCACGGCGGCATCGGCCAGCAGATCGCGGGCGACGGCCTGGGCCGCGATCCGGTCGTGCCAGGCGGCGGCCATGTCGCGCAGGGGCTGAAAATAGGCCGGGGCCATCAGCAGCAGGAATATCGCCTCGGCCAGCCCAAGATCGCGGCCCCAGGTGCCGAAATCCAGCGCGCCCAGCAGCGTGAAGCCCACGAAGACGGCCATCATCGCCACACCAAGCGCCGCGAACAGTTCCAGCACCGCACCGGACAGGAAGGCGACGCGCAGGACGGCCATCGTGCGCGCCCGCAGCCGGTCGGCGCGCAACGTGAAATCCGCCAGCATCGCCCGCCGCGCGCCCAGCAGGCGGATATCCACCAGCGCGCCGATCCGGTCCAGCATCAGCGCATTCAGATCCGAGATCTCGTCCATCTGCCGTTTCGCGGCATCCCGCGCCGCCAGACCGATCAGCGCCATGAACATCGGGATCACCGGCCCGCTGATGGCCAGGATCAGCCCCGCCGCCCAGGACAGGCCGGTGCTGACCGACAGGATCAGCAAGGGCATCACCGCCACGCGGGCACGAACCGGGTGCCAGCGCAGCAGATAGGGTCGCAGCATCTCGATCTTGTCCACCAGCAAGGCGGCGGTTGCCGCGGACGAGGGCGCGGCGGCCTCGGGCGCGCGGCGATCGGCGCGGCACAAAAGCGCGGAACGGGTATCGGCGATCACCGCATCGGCGGCCGCCTCGGCCCGGCCTGCCGCCCAGAGGCCCGAAACGGCGCGCAGGATGCCGATCGCGGCCACGCCGCCGGCGCACCAGCTCAGGGCCACGACGCGCCCGGTGGCCAGCCCGGCCAGCGCCCAGGCCAGCAGCGCGGCCTGCGGCAGCCACAGCGCCTCTGCCAGTGTGCTCAGGGATGCGGACAGACGCAGGGCGCGTTGCTGCGAAGCCGCCATGCGGACCAGTTCGGCGGGGATAGGAGCGGGTTCGCGAGCCATGCCGCCGGTCTCGCGCGGACGGGGCGGGCCGTCAATGCGCCGCTGCGTCGCGGCGACCGCGCGGCCGGCGACGGGCTGTCACGCGCAACACGCGCCTGACGCCCAGCGGCAGCGACCGGACCGGGCCTGCCCGGTCCGACCCCCCTTTTTTTGCCCTTCCGCCGCGGCGTCCGGACTCGCCAACCGGCTTGGGCCGCGCAGCCGGGCCACAGGTCCCGCGCCCCGTGGCACAGGGCATGGATGCGCGCTTGACGCCTGACGGGGCGCGCGGCAAGCAGGCGGAATGATCGACCTGCGCCCCGTGGCCCATCCCATCGGAAAGATCCTGATCGTGCTGGGCGCGGGCATGACCCTGCCAATGGCGCTGGATTGGTGGGACGGCAATCCGAACTGGACCATCTTTCTGCAATGCAGCCTGCTGACCATGGTCGCGGGTCTGCTGACGATGGTGGCCACCGGAGGCGAGGAACGCTCGCTCACCATCCAGCAGGCGTTCCTGGTCACCTCCGGGCTGTGGGCGGTCCTGCCGATCTTCGGCGCGCTTCCCTTCATCCTGGGTCAGCCCGAGGCCAGCCTGACCGACGCCTATTTCGAAGCCATGTCCGGCGTCACCACCACCGGGACAACGGCGTTTCCGGCGCTGGATGACCTGCCCAGGGGCGTGCATCTGTGGCGCGGCATCCTGCACTGGAGCGGCGGGCTGGGGATCGTGGTGGTGGCGATGGTCTTTCTGCCTGTGATGAAGATCGGCGGCATGCAGTTCTTCCGCTCGGAAGGGTTCGACACCCTGGGCAAGATCCTGCCCCGCGCCGGACAGATCGCGGCCGAGATGACCCGGCTCTACCTGTTTCTCACCGCCGCCTGCATCGTTACCTACCTGTTGCTGGGCATGACCGGATTCGATGCGGTGATGCACGCTTTCAGCACCGTTTCGACCGGCGGATTCTCCAACTATGATGCCAGTTTCGGCCGCTATCTGGGCGCGCCGGAATGGGCGGCGTCGGTGTTCATGATCCTGGCCTCGATCCCCTTCATCCGCATGGTGCAGGCGATGCGCGGAAATTTCGTGCCCTTTTGGCGCGATGTCCAGATCCGCGCCTATCTGCGCTGGATCTTCTATGCCTGCGCGATCATCGTCGTCTATCGTCTGCTTTACGTTCAGCAGGACGCGCGCCCGGCCGAGGTCATCCGCGAAACCGTCTTCAACACGATCTCGACCTTTTCGGGGACGGGATTTTCCTCGACCGACATCACCCAGTGGGGGCACCTGCCCTTCGCGATCCTGATCGTCTGCGGGCTGATCGGCGGCTGTACCGGCTCGACCGGCTGTTCGGTCAAGGTTTTCCGCTATCTGGTCCTGTTCGAGGCCGTGCGCGTGCAGGTCCGCCGGATGCATTCGCCGCACCGCATCTATGCCCTGCGCTACGAGGGCCGGCCGCTGGACAAGGATGTGGTCGATTCGGTCATGGCCTTCTTCACGCTTTTCATGCTGTCCTTCGGTCTGCTGATCGTCGGACTGTCGCTGACGGGTCTGCATCCGAAGACGGCGCTGACCGCGGCCTGGACGGCGATCGCCAATGTCGGCCCGGCCTGGGGGCCGGAGGTGTCGGAAAACGGCTCGATCGCGGATTTTCCCTTGGCGGCCAAGTGGATGATGATCTTCGGCATGTTTCTGGGGCGGCTGGAACTGATCTCGGTCCTGGTCCTGTTCTTGCCGCGCTTCTGGCAACGATGACCGTCAGAGCCGTTTCTCGAAGAACAGATCGGGATAGGGATCGTCGTTGAACCGCGGGATCGCGGTCCAGCCGAGGCGCCGATACAGGGCCACGGCCTCGCGCAGCGCGCTGTTGGTGTCCAGCAGCAGACGCGCCCTGCCCTGTGCGCGGGCACAGTCCTCGATCCGGTCCATCATCCGCCGCGCCAGCCCCAACCCGCGCGCCGAGGGCGCGACCCAGACGCGCTTGACCTCGGCGCTTGTGCCGTCCGGACGGCCCTTCAGGCCGGCGCAGCCGATCGGCATGTCCTCGGCGACCGCCACCAGAAACACCCCGCGCGGCGGCATCATGTCCGCCGCCTCGGGATCGCAGGACAGCGACACGTCGAAGCCGCGCGCGAACCGTCTGGCAAGTTCGCCGTAATACTGCCCCAGACAATGCAGCGCCGCCGGATCGCGCGGATCGACCTCGCGCAGCGCGATCCGGTCACGCCCGAAAGCCGTCGCGATCAGGTCCATTGCCTCCAGCAGGGCTTGCCTCTGGGGATGGCGGTCCAGCAAGGCCCGGGCGCGATCATCGGCGATCGCCTCGTAGGCGTCGAATTCGGCCCGCCCGGCCTCGGTCAGCCTCGCCCGCCGCCGCCGTGCATCGCCCGGATCGGCCGTCATCGCGATCAGCCCCTCGGCCTCCAGCCCGCGCAGAAGCCGGCTCAGCAGACCGCTGTCCAGTTCCAGATCGGCGCGGATCGCGGCCACGTCCTGCCGGCCCCGGCCGATCGCATTCAGAACCCTCGCCGCGCCAAGCGGCCGGCCCCGCCCCAGAAACGACCCATCCAGCGCCCCGGTCTCGGTCGTCACGGCGCGCTGGAACCGGCGCAGGCGCAGAACGGGATCATCATACATCGCAAGCCTCGCGATCCTTACCTGACCCTGGTCAGCTAAATCCGATCGCGATGCCGCGCAAGCCTGGATGTTGCCGATCGGTCGGCCGCAGCGGAGGCTGCGGTGAGGAAACGCCCCGCCGTTAATATTTCCTTGTCCGCCGAACTACCGCAGGGCCCCCGCGTTGTCACGACAGACATCATCACGGAGGACGACGCATGATTACCCGCAAAGGATCGGCCAAATGGGACGGTGGGCTGAAGGATGGCAAGGGCCTGGTCTCGACCCAGTCCGGCGCATTGTCCGATCAGCCCTATGGCTTCGGCACCCGGTTCGAGGACAAGCCGGGCACCAATCCCGAGGAATTGATCGGCGCGGCCCATGCCGCCTGCTTTTCCATGGCGCTGGCGATGATGCTGGAACAGGAAGGCATCTCCGGCGTGAGCATCGAGACCAGTTCGAAGATCGGCCTGGACAAGGAAGGCGAGGGGTTCGCGGTCAAGACCGCCCATCTGGTGACGACGATCGGCGCCGACGGCGATGAATCGAAGGTGCTGGAGGTGGCGCAGAAGGCCAAGGAAGGCTGCCCGATCTCCAAGCTGCTCAACGCCGAGATCACCATGGAGGCATCCGTTCGCTGATGCTGATCCGGATCGGGCACGAATTCATCATCAAGACGGCGCAGGACACGCCGCTCATCTGCATGACCGCGCCCCATGTGGCGCGGCATGCCGATTTCGTCGCGCCCGAGGCGGTTCACACCGCGCCGCAGGTTCCGGTTCACGATTATTTTGACAGATACGGCAATATCTGCCGGCGCATGACCGCGCCGGCGGGACGCTTCGTGCTGTCGAGCGACGTCACGCTGCATGATAACGGCTTGCGCGATCCGGTGGACGAAAGCGCCGAGGAATGGCCGGTCGAGGGGCTGCCCGACGAGGCCCTGTCCTTTCTTGGCGGCTCCCGATATGTCGAGACCGACCTGATCAGTCAGGAGGCCTGGGACCGGTTCGGCGGCATGAAACCCGGCTGGGGCCGGGTGCAGGCGATCGTCGATCACGTCCACGGCCGGATCCGGTTCGACTACCAGCAGGCCCGCGCCACCCGCACGGCCACCCAGGCCAACAGCGAATGCGTCGGGGTCTGCCGCGACTTTGCCCATCTGGCGCTGGCCTATCTGAGGGCGCTGAACATCCCCGCCCGCTATGTCAACGGATATGTCGGCGACATCGGCGTTCCGGCGGATTCCGCTGCGATGGATTTCGCGGCCTGGATCGAGGTTTTCCTGGGCGGCCGGTGGTGGACCTTCGATCCGCGCAACAACCAGCGCCGGATCGGCCGGGTCGTGGTCGCCCGCGGCCATGATGCGGCCGACGTGCCGCTGATGAACAGTTTCGGCCAGCATGTGCTGGAAAGCTTTCGCGTCTGGTGCCATCCCGTCGACGGGTCCGGAAGGGAACTGGACGGGATGCTGTTCGCATGATTTGGAGTCTCGAGGATGGTCGCCGCCCTGATGGCCGGCGATCTCCGACGCCTTGGCATGCTGAAAGCGGTCTGGAAGGGCGCGGAGCCCGGCCGGGATCAGACCATCATTTCCTTCGTGGCGGTCAGTCCCAGATCGGGATGATCGCGTTCGACGCGGTCGATGTCCCATTGCAGGCGCGTGAGATAGACCAGATCACCGTCATGGTCCTGCGCCATCTGGCCCTTGTTGGCATTGGCGAAAGCCTCAACCTTGTCCTTCGGTCCCGTCACCCAGCGGGCCGAGGTGAATTGCGAGGCCGCGAACCGGACCGGAATGCCGTATTCCAGTTCGATCCGGCTGGCCAGGACATCGAATTGCAACGCGCCGACGACGCCGACGATGAATCCCGACCCGATCATGGGCTTGAAGACCTTGGCCGCGCCTTCCTCGGCGAATTGCATCAGGGCCTTTTCCAGATGCTTGGCCTTCATCGGATCGGTCGCGCGCACCGATTGCAGCAATTCGGGCGCGAAGGACGGGATGCCGGTGAAACGCAGCGCCTCGCCCTCGGTCAGCGCATCGCCGATGCGCAACTGGCCGTGGTTCGGAATCCCGATGATGTCGCCGGCCCAGGCCTCGTCGGCCAGTTCACGGTCCGCGGCCAGGAACAGCACCGGATTGGACACGGCCATGGGTTTCTTCGTGCGCACATGGGTCAGCTTCATGCCGCGTTCGAAATGACCCGATGCAAGGCGAACGAAGGCAACCCGGTCGCGATGCCTGGGGTCCATGTTGGCCTGCACCTTGAAGACGAAACCGGTAACGGCCTTTTCCTCGGGCGCGATCTCGCGGTTGGCGCTGTTCTGCGGCTGCGGCGGGGGGCCGTAGGCACGGATCCCGTTCATCAATTCGCGCACGCCGAAGGAATTGATCGCGCTGCCGAACCAGATCGGCGTCAGATGGCCTTCCAGAAAGGATTTGCGATCGAAGGCGGGCAGCAATTCGCGCGCCATCTCGACCTCTTCGCGCAATCTGGAAAGAAGCTCGTCGGGCAGGTGCCGGGCCAGTTCGGGATCGTCCAGACCCGCGATGCGGATCGATTCCGCCACCCGGTTGCGATCGGCCCGGTCCATCAGATCCAGGCGGTCGTGCAGCAGATCATAGCAGCCCAGGAAATCGCGGCCCTGCCCGATGGGCCAGGACGCGGGGGACACGTCGATCGCAAGGTTTTCCTGGATCTCGTCGATGATCTCGAAAACATCGCGGCTTTCCCGGTCCATCTTGTTGCAGAAGGTCAGGATCGGAAGATCACGCAGACGGCACACCTCGAACAATTTCCGGGTCTGGCTTTCCACGCCTTTCGCCCCGTCGATAACCATGATCGCCGCATCGACAGCCGTCAGCGTCCGGTAGGTATCCTCGGAAAAATCGCTGTGGCCCGGCGTATCGACCAGGTTGAAACGGTGCCCGTCATAGTCGAAGGACATCGCCGAGGCCGACACAGAAATGCCGCGATCCTGTTCCATCTTCATGAAATCCGATCGCGTCCGGCGCGCCTCGCCCTTGGCGCGGACCTGTCCGGCCATCTGGATCGCGCCGCCATAGAGCAGGAACTTCTCGGTCAGCGTAGTCTTGCCTGCATCCGGATGCGAAATGATCGCGAAGGTCCGGCGGCGGGCGATGTCGGCGGGAAGATCGGGGCGGTTCTGCATGGCGCGCATCTAGCGCGACAGAGGGGAAAGCGCAATCGCGCATCAGGGCCGCACAGGACGGCCGAACCATTGCAGAACATGCAGGGAAACTGCGCAATAATAGATGAATGCAAATCGTGATCGCGACAATTTGGCTTAAGTATTGACAGTATGTTAATCAGATTACCAATATCAAAAGGTTGTTTCTGGATCGCTCTTTCTTGCATATAAATGCCGAGAATGATCCTGGCGCGTTCGCGCGCATTTCCGGCCGGTACATGGTGATGGTTAACGATCTCAGGAAAGTGTATCACATGACGCTCGACACTTCTTACGATCAGATGATGCATATCCTCTCGGCACGAGGGCTGGAATGGGTCCGGCGCCATGTCGACGCGCTGCCCGATCCCCTGCCGGCCGGACATGACGCCGTGGCGCCGTTGTCCCAGGCCGCGCGCCTCGCGCCGGTCTGTTCCGGGTTGCGCGGCAGTGTCTCGCCACTGGAGATATTCGTGCGGCGGCGTCTGGATGATCGGCTGGTTGCGGAGGTCTGCGATCTGATACGCCGCAAGGGGGCCGAGCCCGAAATCTGTGACACGCTGGCGGCGGCGCAGGGGCTGGGGCTTGGCGGCGGCGCGCTTTATCGCGCGATCAGGGATTTCTGCGACCGCGACGATCTGGATCTGGCGGCGCAATTGGCCTTGCAGACCAGACCCGCGCCGCCCTTGCTGACCGCGGCCGAGGAATGGTTGCGCCGGCCGCTATCCGCCGCCGCTCTGACCGCGGATCGGGCCGACCTGTTCGGGCGCCTGGTGATGCAGATCTACGGCTTTGGCGCACAGCGCCCGAAACTCAGCACCGCGCGTGCCTATGGCGAGATCTTCGAGAATTGTCTGCGGATCGCGGATTGGGCGCTGCGTCGAAAGGATCTGACGGTGCTGGCCCGGATCATCTATTGCATCTGCCTGATCGACCCCGATCACGATGTCGGCCCATGGCTGTCCGACATCGTCGCAAGCCAGCGTCCCGACGGCTCATTCCCGGACCGGACCGGATTTGGCACGCAAGATCAGGATTTCGCGGTCGCCGGACGGTCCACGATCGCGGCTGTCGCGGCGTTGCACATGGTGCGCTATCGCCGCTGGCACAAACCGCCGCCCGACCGGATGGCGGCCTGATCGGTCAGAACAATCCCTCGACCTGACCGCTGGCGTCCAGCCCGATGGTCTCGGCTGACGGGTGCCGCGGAAGACCGGGCATGGTCATGATTTCGCCGCAGATCGCCACGACGAAACCCGCGCCCGCGTTCAGCCGCACCTCGCGAACCGGGATCGTGTGGCCATCGGGCGCGCCACGCTGGTTGGGATCGGTGGTAAAGGAATATTGCGTCTTGGCGATGCAGACCGGCATCGCACCGTGGCCCGCCTCTTCCCAGGCTTCCAGTTGTGCGCGGATGCCCGGCGCGGCCTCGACGTGGGCCGCGCGATAGATGCGGGCGCAGATCGTCTCGATCTTCTGCCACAGCGGCATCGAGGATGGATAGAGCGTGTGGAAATCGGCCTTGCCGCTTTCGGCCAGCGCCACCACCTCGCGGGCCAGATCCTCGGCCCCTGCCCCGCCCTCGGCCCAGTGCCGGGCCAGCACGGCCCGGACATCGTGATGGGCGCAATAATCCTGCAAGACCGCGATCTCGGCCTCGGCATCGCCATCGAAATGGTTCAGGGCCACGACGACGGGCAGCCCGTAGCCACGCAGGTTTTCGATATGCCGGCCCAGATTGGCGCAGCCGCGCCGGACGGCGGCGGGATCCCGGGTCGAAAGATCGGCCCTCGCCACGCCGCCATTCATCTTCAACGCCCGGATCGTCGCGACCAGCACGACCGCCGAGGGCGCCAGATTCGCGATGCGGCATTTGATGTCCAGAAACTTCTCGGCCCCCAGATCGGCGCCGAAACCCGCCTCGGTCACCACATAGTCGGACAGCGCCAGCGCCGCGCGGGTGGCGATGGCGCTGTTGCAGCCATGGGCGATATTGGCGAAGGGACCGCCATGGACCAGCGCCGGATTGTTTTCCAGCGTCTGCACCAGATTGGGTTGCAGCGCGTCCTTCAGAAGCACGGTCATCGCGCCATCGGCCTTCAGATCACGCGCCGTGACAGCCCGGCGATCGCGCGTATAGCCGATGACGATGCGGCCCAGCCGGGACTGGAGATCGGCCAGATCGGTGGCCAGGCACAGGATCGCCATCACCTCGGACGCCACGGTGATGTCGAAGCCGGTCTGGCGCGGAAAGCCATTTGCAATCCCTCCCAGCCCAAGCGCCATCTCGCGCAGCGCGCGGTCGTTCATGTCCATGACCCGCCGCCAGGTGATCCGGCGCGTGTCGAGATCCAGCGCATTGCCCCAGTAGACGTGATTGTCGATCATCGCCGACAGCAGGTTGTGGGCGCTTGTGATCGCGTGGAAATCGCCGGTGAAATGCAGGTTCATCTCTTCCATCGGCACGATCTGGGCCCGGCCCCCGCCGGCGGCGCCGCCCTTCATGCCGAAATTCGGCCCCAGGCTGGCCTCGCGGATGCAGATCGTCGTGCGCTTGCCGATCCGGTTCAGCGCATCGCCAAGTCCGACAGTGGTCGTGGTCTTGCCCTCGCCCGCGGGCGTCGGGTTGATCGCAGTGACAAGGATCAGCCGCCCCGCCTTGTGGACAGGCAGCCGGGCAAGCGCGTCATGGGTGATCTTGGCCTTGTCATGGCCATGGGGAAGGATGTCTCGCGCGCCCAGCCCAAGCCGGGCGGCGATGTCCTGAATGGGCAGCTTCTGCGCGGCGCGGGCGATCTGGATATCGGATGTCATGGCACCAGAATGCCCGAGGCTGCGCCCCTGTCAACGCGCAAGCCGGCCCCCGTCCGCCTAGCGCACGACAAGGACCGAGATCGGCGCATGGCGCACGACCGCATTGGCATGGCTGCTGATCAGGATGCTGCGCAGCTCGTCCGGCTGGTGGCTGGCCATGACGATCAGGTCGGCGCCGATCCTGTCGGCGCTGCGCAGGATGGTTTCGGCGACATGGCCATGTCCCACATGGGTCACGACCTTCTCGCCCGGCATCTGCTGTTCGGCGAAATTGTCCAGCGCATCCTTCATCGCCTCCAGCGCCTGTTTCTCGAACCCTTTTGGCAGATAGGTCGCAACCATGGAGGATCCGATGTCCAGAACGATTCCCAGCAGATGGATCGTGCCGGTCGCGCCCGCCTGCGCGCGCGCGGCGGGAAGCGCCTTTTCCCAGCTTTCGGGATCTTGCAGGTCGATGGGCAGCAGGATCGTGTCAGGCATGGCTCAGCCCCTTTTCCCGGCGCCGCGGCGTGGATTCATCCGGTTCGATCCGGCGCCGCTGCAGCCAGACCACCAGCGCCAGGATCAGCAAGGCGGGAATGTAGATCCAGTATTTCGACGGGGCGGGCGCCGGTGCGCGGACCAGCAGGATCTTTTGATCCCAGTCCAGACCCGCCGCCTGAGCCGGGCTGTCGAAGGCCACGTTGTCGATCACCACCTCGTCGCCGTTCCGGATCGTCTCGATGCCCAGGGCCTGCATCCGCTCTTCTCCGGTGGCGCCTTGGGGCACCTCCAGCAGCGCGGTGAACTCGACAGGGTCTCCGACATCGTTCAAGCCGGCCACCCGCAGCCGCAACGGATCGCCCACGGGCGAATCCTGCAACGCCTGCGCGAATTCCGTGGGCGGCAGGTCGTCATAGGGCGGATAGATGTAATCCATGAAAAAGCCGGGCCGGAAGATCGCGAAGGCGACCAGCAGCAGCAGCACCGTCTCCCAGATCCTGTTGCGAACCAGGAACCAGCCCTGCGTCGCGGCCGCGAACAGCAGCATCGCCACCGTCGCCGTGATGAAGACGAAGATGCCGTGGATCCAGTCCACGTTGATCAGCAGAAGGTCGGTGTTGAAGATGAACAGGAAAGGCAGCGCCGCGGTGCGCAGGCTGTAGAAGAAGGCGATGACCCCGGTCTTGATCGGATCGCCGCCTGACACCGCGGCGGCTGCGAACGAGGCCAGCCCCACGGGCGGGGTCACGTCGGCCATGATGCCGAAGTAGAACACGAACAGATGCACCGCGATCAGCGGCACGATCAGTCCGTTCTGCTGGCCCAGCGTGACGATGACCGGTGCCAGCAGCGCCGAGACGACAATGTAGTTCGCCGTCGTCGGCAGGCCCATGCCCAGGATCAGCGACAGCACGGCCGTCAGCAGCAGGATCGCCATCAGGTTGCCGCCCGAAAGCACCTCGACCACATCGGCCAGCGCCGAACCGACGCCGGTCTGACTGACCGCGCCGACGATGATGCCCGCCGTCGCCGTCGCGATGCCGATGCCGATCATGTTGCGTGCGCCGGAAATCAGCCCGTCCACCAGATCGTCGACGCCCGATCGCATGGCCGCCCCGATGGCGGCGTTTCCGGTCCGGTCGGTGCCGCGCATCATCACCATCAGCGGCCGCTGCGTCAGAAGGATGAAGATCATGAAGGCGGTGGCCCAGAAGGCCGACAGCCCCGGCGAGAGGCGATCGACCATCAGCGCCCAGACCAGCACCACGATCGGCAGGATGAAATGCAGCCCCGACCGCACCGTCGGCCCCGGCAGCGGAAGCTGGGTGACCGGCGCGTTGGGATCATCCATCTGCAACGGCTTCTCGCGCGAGGCGATGTAGAGCAGGCCCAGATAGGCCGCGACCAGCAGCGCGAAGACCACCCAGATCGCATCGGAACCGAAGGTGGGGCGGATCCAGCCCATCGTCACCTTCAGCAGGAACCCGAGGATGCCGACCGCGACGATGCCGAACAGGAAACCGATCAGGCGACGCATCAGCGGCCCCGGCGTATAGGCGCGCGGCAGACCCTTCATGCCCGCCTTCATCGCCTCGAGATGGACGATATAGACCAATGCGATATAGCTGATCGTGGCCGGGATGAAGGCGTTCTTGACCACATCGAAATAGGGAATTCCGACATATTCGACCATCAGGAAGGCGGCGGCACCCATCACAGGCGGCATGATCTGACCGTTCACCGACGAGGCGACCTCGACCGCGCCGGCCTTTTCGGATGAAAAGCCCACCTTCTTCATCAGCGGAATGGTAAAGGTGCCGGTCGTGACGACATTGGCGATGGACGAGCCGGAAATCAGGCCGGTCATCGCCGAACTGACGACGGCGGCCTTGGCGGGGCCGCCGCGCATGTGGCCCATCAGCGAGAATGCCACCTGGATGAAGTAGTTGCCCGCCCCGGCCTTGTCCAGCAGCGCCCCGAACAGCACGAACAGGAACACGAAACTGGTCGAAACGCCAAGCGCGATGCCGAACACGCCCTCGGTCGTGATCCATTGGTGATTGACCACTTCCGCCAGCGAATTGCCCTTGTGGGCGATGATGTCCGGCATGTAGGGGCCAAGAAAGGTATAGACCAGAAACACCGACGCCACGATCATCAGCGCCGGACCCAGGCTGCGTCGGGTGGCCTCCAGCAGCAGAATGATCCCGATGACGGAAATCACGTAATCCTGCATGATCGGCGCGCCCACGCGGGACGAAATCCCGTCATAGGCGAAATAGATGTAAAGCGCGGCAATGGCCGCGACGATGGCCAGCGCCCATTCCCAGGGCGGCACCCACGACTTGGGACTGCCCAGCAGGATCGCGGCGATGACGGCGGCGCCGACGATGGGGATCCACCAGACCGGCACGCCGGTCTTGGATCCCATGATGAACAGGACGACCATCAGCGCCGGCACGCCGACGCCCAGGATCAACTGGAACGGCGTGCGCTCTGCCGGATAGGCCATATAGGCCAGAAACAGCGCGAAGGCGAGGTGGATCGATCGCGTCTCGGTGTCGTTCAGAACCCCGAAACCCACCATGAACGGAATTGGCGAGGCGATCCACAGCTGGAACAGCGACCAGGCCAGCGCGGTCATCAGGATCAGCTTGCCCACGAAGCCGGGCGGCGTCCGTGCCCCGGTATCGGAGGATGCGACGAGCTCGTCGATTTCCTGCTGCGACAGGCCGCCATGGCCCGAGGCGGCCATCTCGACGGCGCTGGCCTCGAACTGGTCGTCCTTGTGGGACTTGTCCCGATCCGTCTCGCTCATCGCAGCATCCCCCGTTGTCTGGGCTTGTTGTCGTTATGGTCAAGAGCGATGGGCGGCCCCGGCAGGGCCGCCCGTGACTTGCGCCGGAATTACTGGATCCAGCCCTGTTCCCTGTAATATTTCTCGGCCCCCGGATGCAGCGGCGCGCTGTTGCCTTCCGTGACCATCTCCTTGGGATCGAGATTGGCGAAGGCCGGATGCAGCTTCTTGAATCGGTCGAAATTGTCGAAGACCGCCTTCACCACCTCGTAGACCACGTCTTCGGGCACGTCGGCCGAGGTCACGAAGGTCGCCTTGACGCCGAAGGTGTTGGTATCGTTGTCGGTTCCCGGATACATGCCACCCGGAATGGTCGCCTTGGCGTAATAGGGGTTCTCCTTGACCAGCTTGTCGATCTCGGGGCCCTCGACCGGGACCAGATTGGCGTCCACGGTCGAGGTCGCCTCCTGGATCGAGCCATTCGGATGGCCGACGGTATAGACGATCGCATCGACCTTGTTGTCGCCCAACGCCGCGGATTGTTCCGCCGGCTTCAATTGCGAGGCCAGCGCGAAGTCGTTCATCGTCCAGCCCTTGGCCTTCAGCACGACCTCCATCGTGGCCAATTGTCCCGAACCGGGATTGCCCACGTTGACCCGCTTGCCCTTCAGATCGTCGAAGGTCTGGATATTGGCATCCTTGCGGGCGACGACGGTGAACGGCTCGGGATGGACCGAGAACACGGCCCGCAGCTTGTCGACCTTCTTGTCGCCCTCGAAATCGGGAACATCGCCGTTATAGGCGTGATACTGGATATCGGACTGGGCGACGCCCATGGTCATGTCGCCATTCTTGATCGCATTGACATTGGCGACGGATCCGCCGGTCGAGGGCGCGGTGCACTTGATACCGGTCTTGGCGGTGTCACGGTTGACCAGACGGCAGATCGACTGGCCGACGACATAATAGACGCCGGTCTGTCCGCCGGTGCCGATGGTGATGAATTTTTCCTCCTGCGCCTGGGCAGCGCCCACGCCCAGGGCGAGGGCGGCGGTCAGCAGAAACGGTCCGAATTTGGTCATAGAGCTTGCTCCCTTTGATGGTCCGGGACGAGACCCGTCCCCTCCCGCAGCTTTGGCGCGGGTTCGTGAATACGGTAACGCAGTCCTGCGCTTTGGCAATCCCTAATGCCTGAACAGGAAGGTTTTTGTTTGTTTCCGAAGGCTTGCCAAGGAAATTTCAGCCATCGCTTGATTCGCCGGACGTCCCATCGCCCGACGGGAAGGAATTCCGATAGCGGCGGCGGCGGGCCAGGCAGAACCGCACTGTCCCCGGCGTCAGGCAGGGCAGACCAGTTCCAGCGCGCCGGCCAGCCTGTCCACCAGCATCGCCGTCTCGTCATCAGAGATGATGAAGGGCGGAGCCAGCAGAACGTGATCGCCGCGTCGGCCGTCGATCGTGCCTGACATGGGATAGCAGATCAGCCCGTTCTGGAAGGCCGCCTTCTTCAGTCGCGCCGCGACCTTCAGCGACGGGTCGAAAGGCTCTTTCGTGGCCCGGTCCGCGACCAGTTCGATCCCGCGAAACAGGCCGCGCCCGCGAATGTCGCCCACATGCGGGTGCTGCCCCAGCCGTGCGACCAGCGCCTCTTGCAAGGCTTCGCCCTTCTGCCGGACCTGCGGCAGCAGCCCGCGATCCAGAATGGCGCGCACCACCGCCAGCCCCGCCGCCGTGGCGACGGGATGGCCGATATAGGTGTGCCCGTGCTGGAAAAAGCCGCTGCCATCTGCGATCGCCCGATAGACGATCTTGCTGCACAGCATCGCACCGATCGGTTGATATCCGGCCCCCAAGCCCTTGGCGATGCACAGGATATCGGGCGCGATCCCGTCCTGCTCGCAGGCGAACAAGGTGCCGGTGCGTCCCATCCCGCACATCACCTCGTCCAGGATCAGCAGGATGCCGTATTCGTCGCAGATCTCGCGGATGCGCCTGAAATAGCCCGGTGCGGGCGGCACTGCGCCGGCCGTTGCGCCCACGACCGGCTCGGCCATGAAGGCCATCACCGTTTCGGGGCCAAGGCGTTCGATCTCGTCGCGCAGCGCCTCGGCGGCGCTCAGGCCGTATTCCTCGGGCGTCTCGCCCCCGGCCCGGTCGCGATATTCATAGCAGGGCGCGATATGGCTGACATCCAGCAGCAGCGGGCCGAATTGCTGCCGTCGCCATTCGTTGCCGCCCGCCGACAGCGCACCGATCGTGTTGCCGTGATAGCTTTGCCGCCGCGCGATCAGGCGCGAGCGCTGTGGCTGCCCCTTTTCCACCCAGTATTGCCGGGCCAGCTTGATCGCGGCCTCGGTCGCCTCGGACCCGCCCGACACGAAATAGACCCGGTCCAGGTCGCCGGGCGCATGGGCGATCAGCAGATCGGCCAGCGCCTCGGCGGGTTCGCTGGTCAGAAAGCCCGTATGCGCGAAGGCAAGCCGGTCAAGCTGATCCTTGATCACGCGCGTCACCCCGGCATCGCCATGACCAAGGCAGGACACCGCCGCGCCGCCCGAGCCATCCAGATATCGATTGCCCTCGGCGTCGATCAGCCAGACGCCCTCGCCGCCGATGGCGACCGGGGGCTGGGACTGGCAATGGCGGGGAAAGACATGCGACATCGAGGGCTCCTGTTCTCGGCCAGGGGATTTCTAACCCGCATCCAGCCGCGCCGCCACCGCTTCGCGCAGGGCGGGCAGCAGATCGGCGTGAAACCAGGGATTGCGCTTCAGCCAGCCGGTATTGCGCCACGAAGGATGCGGCAGCGGAAAGATCGCCGGCGCGTGATCGCGCCAAGCGGCCACGGTTTGCGTGACATTGCCGGCGCCCAGATGCCAGCGCATTGCGTGACCGCCCACCAGCAGCGTCAGATCGGGTTGCAGCAGGTCCAGAACCTGCGCCCGCCAGGTCGCGGCGCAGATCGGCGGCGGCGGCAGGTCGGCCCCCTTGCCGTCATAACCCGGAAAACAGAAGGCCATCGGCACGATGGCGATCCGGGCGCGGTCATAAAAGGTGGCCTGGTCCACGCCCATCCAGTCGCGCAACCTGTCGCCCGAACGATCGGTGAAGGGGCGTCCGCTTTGGTGCACCCGCATCCCCGGTGCCTGCCCGACGACCAGGATTCGCGCGCCCGGCGCGAACCAGGTCACGGGACGCGGCGCGTGGCGCGTCGCGGTCGCCGCAAAGCGCGGCGCGCAGAGGCGGCAGGCGGAAATCCGGTGCGAAAGATCGCTCATCCGACCGATCTAGTGAAAATGCCGCGCGAAAACACCCTGTGCCTTAACGATTTCTCAACGCCGACCGCGTCAACTGGACAGCATAACGGCGCAGACATATGGTCTGGGCAGGTCCGGCCGGGCCGGATCACCACCGCAGGAAGGATCGCGACGCAAAGCCATGCTGGAATTCGACAATGTCTCGAAATCCTTCTGGACCGGCACGCAGCGCAAGGTGATCCTGGATCGTGCCTCCTTCCGTGTCGAGCCGGGGCATTCGCTGGGCATCCTGGCGCCCAACGGCACCGGCAAGACGACGTTGGTCAACATGATGTGCGGGCTGGAAAAACCCGATGAGGGCACGATCCGATCAACCTCGCGGATCTCGTTTCCGCTGGGATTCATGGGCGGGGTCGTCACCAAGCATTCGGCCAACGAGAATGCCCGCTATATTGCGCGCATCTATGGACTGGATCCCGATTACGTGGCCGCCTTCACCCGCTGGCTGACCGATATCGACGAATATTTCGACATGCCGGTGGGAACCTATTCCGCCGGGATGCGCCAGCGCTTCACCTTTTCGCTGCTTCTCGCGCTGGAATTCGACATCTACCTGATCGATGAAGGGATGCCCCAGACGACCGATGTCGAATTCAACCGCAAGGCCGGGTCGGTGCTTTTCGAAAGGCTGCGCAGCGCGACCGTCGTGATCGTTTCCCACCAGCCCGCGACGATCGAGAAATTCTGCCGTTCGGCCGCGATCCTGCGTGACGGCAGGCTCTACATGTTCGAATCCCTCGACGAGGCGAAGCAATATTATGACTACACCGCCTAAGGCCCGGCGCTATCACGCCTCTCCTTCGCAATCGCTGCGGACCGCCGCGACCGGTTCGGACGGGCGCAGCGATGCGGCCAAGGCCGCGCCGGCCAAGGGAATCGAGAATGTTCGGGTCGAGTTGCAAAGAAAGGTCGCGATGCCGACGCGCCACAGCGAAAGCCCGGTCGCGGGCGGCACCGGCTCCAACCCCGCAACGGATCCGCCCGCCTCTCCCGAACCCGGGTCCGAGGCGGAGCGCGAAAGATTCATGCGCACCGAACCGGTCGATGACGGTTTTCCGGCGCTCGGGGCGTCGCAACTCGATGACAAGCCTGCCCAATCCGTCCGCAGCGACGATGAGCCGGACCTGAAGGCCAAGTTGCAGCTGATCCAGGAGGAACAGCTGACCGACCGCCAGCTTCGGATCGCCCGGCGCATCGCCCTGCTGCACCAGATCCCGGTTTCATCGGACCAGGAGGCGGTGTTGCGGCTGCGCGAACGGGGCATCGATCCCTCGCACCGGGCGGCTCTGGGCCAGATCCTGTCAAGCGAAGGGAGCCGGGCGCAGGCCGCGCCTTCGGCCAATGCGCCGGCGATCATGCCGCAACCGTCGCCCGTGGCCGTTCCCACGCCCCGAAAACCGGGCACCGAGGTCGGCCCCGTGCGGCCGCAGATGCCCTCTCGCGAGGCGCTGACCGAGGAACGGCGGGCGGCCGAAATTTATCGGATCCAGCGCGATATCGCGCGCCGCCGCCGCCGCCGTCTGTTCATGCTGACCCTGCGCCTGCTGCTGTTCGTGGCGCTGCCCACGGCGCTGGCGGGCTGGTATTATTTCCGCGTTGCGACACCGCTTTACGCCACCTTCTCGCAATTCCAGATACAACGGGCCGAATCCGCCTCGGCGGGGGGCGCCGGCGGTCTTCTGGCCGGTTCGCAGCTTGCCACCAATCCCGATTCCGTGGCTGTGCAAAGCTATCTGAATTCGCGCGATGCGATGCTGCGGCTGGACGCCGACAAGGGCTTCAAGGCCGCCTTCCAGCAGCCGGGCATCGATCCGATCAAACGGCTTCCCCTCGATGCCAGCAATGAAGACGCCTATGCCACCTACAGGAATTCGGTCAGGATAGGCTACGATCCGACCGAAGGCGTCATCGACATGGAGGTGATCGCCCCCGATCCCGCCCTGAGCGAGCAGTTTTCGCTGGCACTGATCCGATATGCCGAGGAACAGGTGGACAGGATGACCGCCCGCCTGCGATCGGACCAGATGGAGGGCGCCGCCGAATCTTATCGCGACGCCGAGACCAAGGTTCTCGACGCGCAGCGGCGGGTCCAGGAATTGCAACAGGACCTGGGTGTGCTGGATCCGGCCGCCGAAGGCACGGTGGTGATGAACCAGATTGCCACGCTGGAAGGGCAACTGAGCCAGAAGCGGCTGGAACTGGGTCAGTTGCTGGCCAATCCGCGCCCCCAGCAAAGCCGCGTGGACGCCGCGCGCGGCGACATCTCGCGGCTGGAAAAGATGATCGCCGATACCCGCCAGCAACTGACCCAGGGCAACGAACAGCGCGCCTCTCTGGCGGCGATCACCGGCGAGCTGCGCATTGCCGAAAGCGATCTGGCGACACGCCAGGAATTGCTGGCCGCGGCGGCGGCGCAGATGGAAGGCGCCCGGATCGAGGCCAACAAGCAGGTCCGCTATCTGTCGCTCTCGGTCGCCCCGGTTCCGCCCGACGAGGCCACCTATCCAAAGGCGGTCCAGAACACCATCGTGGCCTTTCTGATCTTTTCGGGTATCTACCTGATGCTGTCGCTGACCGTATCCATCCTGAGAGAGCAGGTTTCCACATGACCACATCACGCCACATCCGCATCGGCCCCGTGACCTGCGGCAACGATCTTCCGCTGACGTTGATCGCGGGGCCCTGCCAGCTGGAAAGCCTGGAACACGCGCTCATGATCGCCGAAAGCATGGCCGAGGCTTGCCGCGCGGCGGGTGCGGGCTTCGTCTTCAAGGCCAGCTACGACAAGGCCAATCGCACCTCGCTGAGCGGCAGGCGCGGGTTGGGGATCGAGGAGGGACTGGCGATTCTGGAAACGGTCCGCGACCGGATCGGCTGCCCGGTCCTGACCGACGTGCATGACGCGGCGCAGGCGGTCCGCGCGGCGCGATCGGTCGATGTGATCCAGATCCCCGCCTTTCTGTGCCGCCAGACCGACCTGCTTCTGGCCGCCGGGCGGACCGGCGCTGTCGTGAATGTCAAGAAGGGCCAGTTCCTTGCGCCCTGGGACATGGCCAACGTGGCGCAGAAAGTCGCCTCGACCGGCAACGACAGCATCCTGCTGACCGAACGCGGCGTCAGCTTCGGCTACAACACCCTGGTTGCCGACATGCGGTCGCTGCCGATCATGGCGCGCAGCGGCTACCCGGTGATCATGGACGCCACCCATTCGGTGCAGCAGCCGGGCGGCCAGGGCGGCTCGTCCGGCGGCCAGCGGGAATTCGCACCGGTCATGGCGCGCGCCGCGGTGTCGCTGGGCGTGGCCGGCGTCTTCATCGAGACGCACGAGGATCCCGACAACGCGCCCTCGGACGGTCCCAACATGGTCCCGCTTCAGCAGATGCCTGCCCTGATCGCCTCGCTGATGGCGTTCGACCGCTTGGCCAAGGCCGATCCGCTGACATCATGATTCGGGCGCTGCTGCTGTCGATTCTTCTTGTCCTGCCGTTTGCCGCGGTTTCGCAGGCGCGGGAGGATGGCGGCGTGATCACCGCGCCTTCGGGGACGATTCCGGTCGGAGACAACGCGGCGTCAGACGCAGCGATCCGGACCCGGATCGACAGCATCCTGTCGCAGGTCAGCGCCTTCGACAAGGTGCGCGCGAGGGTCGATGCGGGCATCGTTCGGCTGACCGGCGAGGTGACCGAGCAGGTGCAGATCGATCGCCTGAATGCACTGATGGCGCGCGTGGACGGGGTCGTGGCGATTCAGAACGACGTGATCCTGACCACCGATATCGGGTTGCGGCTGGGCACCGTCCGCGACCGTTTCCTGCAACGGTTGAACCAGGTGATCGCCGGCCTGCCCTTCGTTGCCCTGGGACTGGTCGTCGGTGCGCTGATCCTGCTGGTCGGCAGCTGGATCTCGCGCCGCGAACGAACCTTGGCGCGGGTCGCGCCGAACCCCTTCATCGCCGGCTTTCTGGCCCAGGTCATCCGCCTGATCGCCTGGATCGTGGCGCTGGTGGTGGCACTGGATCTGATGGGCGCGACCGCACTTCTGGGCACGCTGCTGGGCGCGGCAGGGATTTTCGGCCTGTCGCTCAGCTTCGCGGCCCGCGACACGATCGAGGGCCTTGTCGCAACCATCCTGCTGTCGCTGCGCCAGCCCTTCGGTCCCAACGATCTGATCGAGGTAAACGACCAGCGCGGCCGCGTCATCCGCATGACCAGCCGAGGCACCACGCTGCTGACGCTGGATGGCAATCATATCCGAATCCCGAACCAGATCATCTACAAGGCAGTGCTGACCAACTATACCCGCAACCCCGAGCGTCGCTTCCTAGTCGATCTCGTGATCGACCCGGTCTCGGATCTCGGCCGCGCCCGCGATCTGGCCCTGAGGGTGCTGGCGGGAATGAGCTTCGTGCTGCAACGCCCCGAACCCGTCGCCTGGGTCGAGGCGACCAGCCCCGAAACCCTCGTCATCCGGGCTGGCGGCTGGGTCTCTCAGGACGGAACCGATTTCGATCTGGCCCGCGGCGAGGCCTTTCGGCTGCTGCGCCGGGCCATGGACGCCGAGGGGTTCGGTCTGCCCGAGCCGATTCATCGCATCCATGTCGAGGGGGCCGATCCGTCCCCTGCCGCCCAGCCGGTGCCCAGGCCCGCGGCCACGCGTCGTGAAAAGCCTCCCGATCTCAGCCCCGACGCGACTTTCGAGGAACTTCTGGACCGCGAAAGGGGTGATGGCCGCAATCTGCTGACGCCGGTCGGCGAGTGACGATCAACCCCGTTCCATGCCCCGGGCTGCCGCATCGGCCGACGCCCAGGCCCATTGGAAATTGTATCCGCCCAGCCAGCCCGTCACATCGACGCATTCGCCGATGAAGAACAATCCCGGCACCCGCCGCGCCTGCAGGCTGCGGGCATCCAGGTCGCGGGTATCGACGCCGCCCAGCGTGACCTCGGCCGTGCGATAGCCTTCGGTCCCGACCGGCCGGACCTGCCAGCGATTGATGCGCGCGCCA
This sequence comes from Paracoccus sp. UBA5162, assembly GCF_002413585.1. Lineage (NCBI taxonomy): Bacteria > Pseudomonadati > Pseudomonadota > Alphaproteobacteria > Rhodobacterales > Paracoccaceae > Paracoccus > Paracoccus sp. UBA5162. The sequence continues at coordinate 1,160 of NZ_DHXG01000061.1, read as the reverse complement.
ACCGAATCCAGCACGCGATTGCCCTGATCGGCCAGCCTGGCATCCGTCAGCCCGGCTTCAGCCGCCACTGCCGAAGCCAGCCGCTCGGGCAGAAACCGCCCAAGCGCGGTCGCCACCTCCACGCGGCCCGCCCGCCCCCGCGCGGATTTCAGCGCCGCGGCGACGTCGTGATCAGGCGCAAGATCGATCTGCAACGTCTCGCCGGGGCGCCAGAAACTGGAGATCTGCAGGATGACCGGTCCGCTGAGCCCGCGATGGGTAAACAGCAGCGCATCCCGGAACGCGCCGTCGCCATGCACGATCCTCGCCTCGACCGAAACACCCGCAAGTGGACGGCACAGGGCCAGATCCTGATCGGCAAAGGTCATCGGCACAAGACCGGGACGCGGCTCCGAGAGGCGCAGACCGAATTGTCGCGCCAGGTCATGGGCCAGCCCGGTCGCGCCCATTTTCGGGATCGACCGGCCGCCTGTCGCCACCACCAGCCGGCGCGCGGCGACAGGCCCAGTGTCGGTTTCGACGACGAAACCATCAGGGGTGCGCTCCACCGCGCCGATCCCGGTCCTCAGCCGCAGATCCGCGCCGCGCATCCGCTGCAGCAACAGGTCGGTGATCTGCGTGGCCTTGCCGTCACAGAAAAGCTGACCCTGCGACTTCTCGTGCCAGCCGATTCCCGCGCGATCCACCAGCCCGACGAAATCCTCGGGGCGATAGCGCGCCAGCGCGCTGGCCGAAAAACGCGGATTGCCCGACAGGAACCTTTCGGGCACGCTGGCGAGATTGGTGAAATTGCACCGCCCCCCACCCGAGATCCGGATCTTTTCGGCCGGGCGGGCGGCGTGATCCAGAACCAGAATCCGCCTGCCCGGCGCCAAGGCGGACCCCGCGCAGAATAATCCGGCCGCCCCGCCGCCCAGAATGAGAATGTCCACCTGCTCCATCCGCGCGCCATAGCGGCCCGCCCCGGAACACACAAGTTTTCCCGATTTTCGACTTGCAGCCTACGGAGGTCTTGGCTATTCACGCCCGCACGGTTGGGGCGTGGCCAAGTGGTAAGGCAACGGTTTTTGGTACCGTGTACCGTAGGTTCGAATCCTACCGCCCCAGCCACTTTTTTTACTCTTCTTTTAACGAAATAAGCTTTTCGCTCCACATACGCT
>NZ_DHXG01000065.1:72625-101291 GCF_002413585.1 Paracoccus sp. UBA5162 | reverse complement strand
GTCGGCCTCTCCTCCTCCCTGGCCTGCACCGCACCCCATACGCGGCCCTCCCTCCTCCCTGGGTCAGCGTTGAGCGGCGGCGCCCCTTCCTCCTCCCTGGGCGCCGCCGCGTTTCTTTTCAGCCGATGGAACCGCCACCCGCCCTGCGCATTGCGCCTGGAATCGCGATGGAGGCGACGATGCAGAAATTCCGTGAGGGCACGAAGGTCCGCTGGAACTGGGGACAGGGTCACGGCACCGGCAAGGTGACGGAAAGCTTTACCGAGGATGTCGAGCGTCGGATCAAGGGTCAGGCCATCAGGCGCAAGGCCAGCAAGGATGAACCCGCCTACCTGATCGAACAGGACGACGGCGATCGCGTGCTGAAAAGCCATTCGGAATTGTCCAGGGCCGACTGATCCTCTTTCGCGGCGCGCGCGGGCGCGCTATGGCGGGTCATGCTCAGCTATCAGCACGCCTATCACGCCGGAAACCTGGCCGATCTGCACAAGCACGCGCTGATTGCCGCGGCGCTGGATTACCTGACGCGCAAGGACAAGCCCCTGTCCTATCTGGAGACCCATTCCGGACGCGGCCTCTATCATCTGGACAGCGACGAGGCCCGTAAGACGGGCGAGGCCGAGGCCGGGATCCTGCGGGCCCGGCAACAAGGCTGGCTGCCGCCAACCCATCCGCTGATCGCCGCGATCGATGCCACGCGCCGCCTGCATGGCACACAGGCCTATCCCGGCTCTCCGCTGATCGCGGCGCATTTCCTGCGCCCCGGCGACAGCGCCCACCTGGCCGAACTGCACCCGGTGGAACATGCAGCGCTGTCGCGTGTCGCGGGCTTCGCCACGCTGCATCGTCAGGACGGCTTCCGGATGGCGCAGGCCGTGTGTCCGCCCGCGCCGCGGCGCGGGGTGCTGCTGGTCGATCCCAGCTACGAAGTGAAGGCGGATTACGACACCATCCCGCGCCAGATCGCGCAGATCGCACGCAAATGGAATGTCGGCATCATCGCGCTGTGGTATCCCATCCTGACCGATGACCGGCACCGCGCGATGCTGGACACGCTGATGCAGGCCGGCCCGCAGGCATTGCGGACGGAAATACGCTTTGCGCCCGCGCGCCCCGGACACGGCATGGTCGGGTCGGGGATGTGGGTGCTGAACCCGCCCTTCGGCCTTGACGCAGAGGCCCGCCGACTGGAGGCCACGTTCCGCGCGCGGCTGTGATGGCGGGGATTCCCCTTTCCATCCGGCTGTGGCATGATCACGCCGGAACAAGACCCAAACAGGCACAGGCACCGGGCAGGCCATGTCACAGAGACTTTCGATCAGCGCCACGATCTTCATCGTGCTGACCCTCTCGCTGGGCCTCTATTTCGCCTTTGCCGCCGTTCAGGGCCCCTCGGGGATCCTGCGCCGTATCCAGGTCGAGGCCGAGACCGCCGAATTGCGCGAACAGCGCGACGAATTGCGCGCCCAGGTGAACCGGATCCAGAATCTGACCCGCCGTCTTTCCGACGAATATCTGGACCTTGACCTGCTTGACGAACGCGCCCGCGAGATTCTGGGCTATGTCCGCGCGGACGAGGTCATCCTGCGCTGAACAGGCCCGTCTTTGGCGGATTGCACCCCTGATGGTGATGCGATACGGATAGTTTAACGCTGAACTATTCCGCCCCAGCCTCCAGGAGGAATCCCCGCATGGCCAGGAAACCCGCCGCCAGCAAGACGGAAGCGTCCAACACGTCAAAGGACGAACTGCTTAAATATTATCGCGACATGCTGCTGATCCGCCGATTCGAGGAAAAGGCCGGGCAGCTCTATGGCATGGGCCTGATCGGCGGCTTCTGCCATCTCTATATCGGACAGGAGGCCGTCGTCGTCGGTCTGGAAGCCGCCGCCAAGGAAGGCGACAAGCGCGTCACCTCGTATCGCGACCACGGTCACATGCTGGCCTGCGGCATGGATCCGAACGGGGTCATGGCCGAACTGACCGGCCGCGAAGGCGGCTATTCCAAAGGCAAGGGCGGCAGCATGCACATGTTCAGCCGCGAAAAGCATTTCTACGGTGGCCACGGCATCGTCGGGGCTCAGGTGCCGCTGGGCGCCGGCCTGGCCTTCGCCGACAAGTACCTGGGCAACGACAACGTCACCTTCGTCTATTACGGCGATGGCGCTGCCAACCAGGGCCAGGTCTACGAGACCTACAACATGGCCGAACTCTGGGATCTGCCGGTGGTCTTCGTGATCGAGAACAATCAGTATGCCATGGGCACATCGGTCAAGCGATCGACAAAATCCACCAGCCTGTTCGGGCGCGGCGAGGCGTTCGGCATTCCCGGCGAACAGGTGGACGGCATGGATGTGCTGGCCGTCAAGGAGGCCGGCCAGAAGGCCGTCGCCCACTGCCGCGCCGGCAAGGGGCCCTATATCCTCGAAGTGATGACCTACCGTTATCGCGGCCATTCGATGTCGGATCCGGCCAAATACCGCACCCGCGAAGAGGTCCAGAAGATGCGCGACGAACGCGACGCGATCGAGAATGTGCGCGAACTGATGCTGCAGGGCAAACATGCCAGCGAGGACGAATTGAAGGCGGTGGACAAGGAAATCAAGGAGATCGTGAACGCCTCGGCCGAATTCGCCAAGGACAGCCCGGAGCCGGCGCTGGACGAATTGTGGACCGATATCTACGCCAGCGAACTGCCGCAGGGCAGCGCCGAAGAGAACGCCTGAGGGGGATCAAGACATGGCAACCGAAATCCTGATGCCCGCCCTGTCGCCGACCATGGAGGAAGGCACGCTGGCCAAATGGCTGAAGAAGGAAGGCGACGAGGTCAAGGCGGGCGACATCATCGCCGAGATCGAGACCGACAAGGCCACGATGGAATTCGAGGCTGTCGACGAAGGCACGATGGGCAAGATCCTGGTTGACGAGGGGACCGAGGGCGTGAAGGTCAACACCCCCATCGCCGTGCTGGTCGAAGAGGGCGAATCGGCCGACGATATCGAGGTCTCGAATCCCGAATCGCGGCCGGCCCAGGCAAAATCAGCCGAGGACGACGACAAGGAAGACGACAAGACCGGCGGCTCGGCGGTGGAGAAGGTCAAGACACCCGAACCCGACCGCAGCCCCGACTGGCCCGAAGGCACGAAGATGAAGACCATGACCGTGCGCGAAGCCCTGCGCGAGGCCATGGAAGAGGAAATGGACCGCGACGACACCGTGTTCCTGATGGGCGAGGAAGTCGGCGAATACCAGGGCGCCTACAAGATCAGCCAGGGTCTTCTGGACAAGTTCGGCGCGCGCCGGGTCGTCGACACCCCGATCAGCGAAATGGGTTTCGCGGGTATCGGCACCGGGGCAGCGCTGGCCGGTCTGCGCCCGATCGTGGAATTCATGACCTTCAACTTCGCCATGCAGGCCATCGACCACATCATCAACTCGGCTGCCAAGACGCTGTACATGTCGGGAGGGCAGATGGGTTGCCCCATCGTGTTCCGCGGTCCGAACGGCGCCGCCGCCCGCGTGGGCGCCCAGCACAGTCAGGACTACGCCGCGTGGTATGCGGCGATTCCCGGCCTCAAGGTCGTGATGCCCTATTCCGCGGCCGACGCGAAGGGGCTGCTGAAACAGGCGATCCGCGACGCGAACCCGGTGATCTTTCTGGAAAACGAAATCCTCTATGGCCGCAGCTTCGAGGTGCCCGATCTGGACGATTTCACCATCCCATTCGGCAAGGCCCGTATTGCGCGTCAGGGCGGCGACGTGACCATCGTCAGCTTTGGCATCGGCATGGCCCACGCGCTTGAGGCCGCCGACACGCTGGCCGAGGACGGGATCGAGGCCGAGGTCATCGACCTGCGCACCCTGCGCCCTCTGGATTACGGCACGATCATCGAATCGGTGAAGAAGACGAATCGCATGGTGACGGTCGAAGAGGGTTTTCCGGTCGGCGCCATCGGCAACCATCTGTCGGCCTATATCATGGAAAACGCCTTCGACTGGCTGGACGCTCCGGTGATCAACTGCACCGGCAAGGACGTGCCCATGCCCTATGCCGCCAACCTGGAAAAACTCGCGCTGATCACCCCCGGCGAGGTGGTCGAGGCGGTGAAGAAAGTCACCTACAAATAAGGGGATAGCGAGATGCCGACAGAAATCCTGATGCCCGCGCTGTCTCCGACGATGGAGGAAGGCACGCTGGCCAAATGGCTGGTCAAGGAAGGCGACGAAGTCAAGTCCGGCGATATCATCGCCGAGATCGAGACAGACAAGGCCACGATGGAATTCGAGGCCGTCGACGAGGGCAAGATCGGAAAGATTCTGGTCGACGAGGGCAGCGCGGGCGTGAAGGTCAACACCCCCATCGCCGTGCTGCTGGAAGAAGGCGAAAGCGCCGACGATATCGGCGAGATTTCCAGTCCCGGCCCCGAGGCGCCGGAACAGGACGCGCCAGAGAAGCGCGCGCCTGCCGAAGCGCCGAAAGAGGTCGAGGGCCAGGCCCGGACCGCAAAGGCGCCCTCCGCGGCGCCTTCGGACAAGGGCGACCGAATCTTTGCCTCGCCCCTCGCCCGCCGGATCGCGGCGGAAAAGGGGATCGAGCTTTCCGCGATCAGCGGATCGGGTCCGCGCGGCCGGATCGTCAAGTCCGATGTCGAGAACGCCAAGCCCGGCACAGCCCCCGCCAGGACCGAGCCCGCGAAACCCGCGGCCGCCGCCCCCGCCGAGGCACCCAAGGGCGCATCGGCCGACGCAGTTGCCCGGATCTATGCCGATCGCGAAACCGAAGAGGTCACGCTGGACGGAATGCGCCGCACCATCGCCCAGCGGCTGGGCGAGGCCAAGCAGACCATCCCGCATTTCTATCTGCGCCGCTCGGCCAAGCTGGACGAGCTGATGAAATTGCGCGCCACGCTGAACAAGCAGCTGGAAGGCCGGGGCGTGAAGCTGTCGGTGAACGATTTCGTCATCAAGGCCAGCGCGCTGGCGCTGCAACAGGTGCCCGATGCCAATGCCGTCTGGGCGGGCGACCGGATCATCAAGCTGAAACCCTCGGATGTGGCCGTCGCGGTCGCGGTCGAAGGCGGGCTGTTCACGCCGGTCCTGAAGGATGCCGAGGCCAAGACGCTGTCGAAGCTGTCCACCGAGATGAAGGATCTGGCGGGTCGCGCCAAGAACAGGAAGCTGGCCCCGCACGAATATCTGGGTGGCAGTTTCGCTGTCAGCAACCTGGGCATGTTCGGGATCGAGAATTTCGACGCGGTGATCAATCCGCCTCACGGCGCGATTCTGGCCGTCGGCGCGGGGATCAAGACACCGGTGGTCGAGAATGATGAGATCGTGATCCGCAACGTCATGTCGATGACCCTGTCGGTCGATCACCGGGTGATCGACGGCGCGCTTGGTGCCCAGCTTCTGAACGCCATCGTGGACCACCTCGAAAATCCGATGGGGATGCTGGCCTGAGGCGGCGCACCGCGAATTCGCGAAGGGGGCCTTTCCGGCCTCCTTCGCTTGCGCGTCCCTGCACTGGAACGAATCTCTTTCGCGCCGGACGAGCGTGCGGGAAAAGAGCCCGGTCACGCTTTTCAGCGCGGAACGCCCCGCGCCATTCGTCCCGGTAGGTTCGGATTGGGACCAGACAGCCCCGCCCGTCGCGGGATGCAATCAGGCCAGGGCCTTCTCGATCGCGGCCACGAAATCGTCCAGATCGTCCGGATTGCGGCTGGTGATCACGCCGCGATCCACCACCACGCTGTCATCGACCACATCCGCCCCGGCATTGCCGATATCTGTGCGGATCGAGACATAGCCGGTCATTTTCCGACCCTTTGCCAACCCCGCCTCGATCAGCAGCCAGGGTGCATGGCAGATCGCGGCGATAGGCTTTGAGGCGGCGGAAAAGTCGCGGATCAGGTCGACGGCCTTGTCGTCATGCCGCAGCGTATCGGGGTTGATGACCCCGCCCGGCAGGACCAGCGCGTCGTAATCCCCGGCCGAAACGCCGGCGATGCCTTTCCCGGCCTCGACCGACTTGCCCCAGTCATCCGTCGCCCAGGCGCGAATGGCGCCCGGTTCCGGGGCCGCGATATCGACCTCGTGCCCGGCCGCCCTCAGTTTTTCCAGCGGAACGAACAGTTCCGATTGTTCGTATCCATCCGACGCCATGATGAGAATCCTGGCCATGGAAACAGCTCCTTCCTTGACGTTGCGGGGTCCAATGCGCCCGCGACGCCGGCGGTTCCACCGCTATTCGGCAACCACGTCCCGCGCCCGGTTCAGACCGAGGCGATAACCGATCCACCCGAAGATGCGCCGCTGCCCGCCATGGATGACCGAGAACAGCGAGGGCACGAACAGCAACGACAGGATCGTGGACAGGATCAGTCCGCCGATCACCGCGATGGCCATGGGCGCCCGGAATTCTCCGCCCTCGCCGGTCGCCAGCGCCGAAGGCACCATGCCCGCGCTCATCGCGATGGTGGTCATGACGATGGGCCGCGCGCGCTTGTGCACGGCGTCCAGGATGGCCTCGCGCTTCGGGGTGCCCCCGGCCATCGAGGTCAGCGCGAACTCCACCAGCATGATCGAGTTCTTGGTGACGATCCCCATCAGCATCAGGAACCCGATCACCACCGCCATGCTGATCGAATTGCCGGTCACGAACAGCGCCAGGATCGCGCCGCCGATGGCCAGAGGCAGCGACAGCAAGATCGTTACCGGCGTCACGAAGTTATGAAACAGCAGCACCAGAACGACATAGACCAGCATCACGCCCGCGCCCATCGCGGTGCCGAAGGCGCCGAAAACCTCGCCCATGATCTCGGCATCGCCCGCGGCCTGGATCCGTGTTCCGGGCGGCATCTCGATCCGGTTCTGCAATTCGGTCACCTGGGCATTGACCGGCCCCAGCAGCGAGCCATCGGCAAGATTGGCGCCGACCTTGGTCTGGTATTGCCGGTCATAGCGCCCGATCTCGGTCGCGCCGGCCGACAGGGTGACATCGGCCACCGTGGCCAGCGGCACCTGCCCGGCCAAGCTTGGCACACGCAGGGTCTGAACCCGCATCAGGTCGTCGCGCGCGGCCTGGTTCAGCCGCACGACAATGGGCACCTGCTCGTCGCCGGTATTGAACTTGGCGAGGTTCGCCTCGGTATCGCCCAGCGTGGCAACCCGCAGCGTCGTCGCCATGGCGCTGGCGGACACGCCAAGCTGGGCCGCGATATCGGCCTTGGGCAGGATCTGGATCTCGGGGCGCTGCAGGCTGGCCGAGGTCGTCACGCCCTCCAGCGTCGGCAGCCGGCTCATCGCCGAGGCCAGACGCTGGGCGGCCAGTGCCGCGCCCTCCTCGGTCGTGCCCAGAACGCTGATCGTCAGGTCGTTCTCGCCGTTCTCGTTCTGGAAATTGATCCGCATGTCGGGCATGTCCGACAGACGTTGCTTCAGCTGCGCCTCAAGGTCGAATTGCGACCGCTCGCGATCTTCCTTGGGACCGTAATTGATCATCACCCGCGCCTCGGTGACGTCGCTGCCATCCGAGTAGCTGAAGACCGACCGGACCTCGGGCACCTCGCCGATCTGCGCGGTGATCCGGCGGGCGCCGTTCTCGGTCTCGTCGATGGTCGAGCCGGGCGGCATTTCCAGCCTGATCTGGCTGCGGCCGACATCCTGCGCCGGGATGAATTCGGTCGGCAGCAGGGTCGCGGAATAGATCGAACCCGCGAAGATCGCGATACCGGCAAGCAGCGTCAGCCCGCGATGGCGCATGGTCCAGCGGCAGACCGACATCAACCCGCGCATGACGAATCCGTCGCGACGGTTCGCGTCATGGACCTTGCCGCGCATGAAATAGGCCGCCAGCATCGGCGTGATGATCCGCGCCACCAGCAGCGAGAACAGGACCGACACCGCGACAGTCAGGCCGAACTGCTTGAAATACTGCCCCGGAATCCCGCCCATGAAGCTGACCGGCGCGAAAACTGCGACGATGGAAAAGCTGATCGCGATGACCGTCAGGCCGATCTCTTCCGCGGCTTCCTCGCTGGCCTCGTAGGGCGGCAGGCCCATGCCGATATGGCGTTCGATGTTCTCGATCTCGACGATGGCATCATCGACAAGGATGCCGGTGACCAGCGTGATCCCCAGAAGGCTTATCCCGTTCAGGGTAAAACCCAGCCACTGCATCACGAAGAAGGTCGGGATGATCGACAAGGGCAGCGCGACGGCGGCAATCAGCGTTGCACGCCAGTTGCGCAGGAACAGGAACACCACGATTACCGCCAGCGCCGCACCTTCATACAGCGTCTCCATCGCGCTGGTATAGCTGGCTTCGGTATAGGTGGTCGAATCGTCGATCAGGGTGATGCGGGTATTGGGGTAACGCTCGCGGATCTGCTGCAGCCGTTCCTTGGTGCCGTCGCCCGCGCCCAGATCGGATTCGCCCGAGGCGCGATAGACCCCGAAGGCCACGACCGGCTGGCCATCCAGCAGCGCAAAGCTGCGTTCGTCGCTGGCGCCATCCGTGACGTCGCCCAGTTGATCCAGCCGGATCGTGCGGCCGTCCGCGATGGCGATGGGGGTGGCGGCCAGTTGCGCCACGCTGTCGGCGGCTCCCAGCGTGCGGATGGAATATTCGGTCCCGGCCAGATCGCCCCGGCCACCGCCCATGTCGATGTTCTTGGCCCGCAACTGATCCGAGATCCCGGCCGCCGTCAGACCCTGCGCCAGCAGCCGGTCGGGATCCAGATCAACCTTGATCTGGCGTTCGGCCCCGCCGATCCGCGAGGTCTTGGCGACGCCGCTGACGGTGGACAATTCGCGCCCGATCACGTCATCGACGAATTTCGACAGGCCCTCGATGGTCTGGGTCGGGTCGCTGACCGCATAGGTCAGGATCGGAAAGCCGGTCACATCGACGCGCTGGATGATGGGTTCGCTGATGCTTTCGGGCAGTTCGGCCCGGATCGTCGAGACCGCGTCCTTGACATCGTTGACCGCGCGGTCGCTGTCGGTTTCCAGTTCGAATTCGACGGTGATGCTGGCGCTGCTGTCGGTCGCCGTCGAGGTGATGTGCCGCACCCCGGTGATCGAGGAAATGCTGTCCTCGACAGGCTGGACCACCTGGCTTGTCAGTTCCGAGGGCGCGGCACCGGGCTGGGCGATGGTCACGCTGACGATGGGCAGGTCGATATTCGGCATCGCCGTCACCGGCAGCCGCGAAAAGCTGAACAATCCGACGACCAGCAACACCAGAAAAACCGCGATGGGCGGCACCGGGTGGCGGATCGACCAGGTCGAGAAATTCATCGCCGTGCCTTCTGACCGGCATCGGCCGATTGATCGTCGGCCGGCGCAATCGCCGCCGCCGCCCTTGCACCAGCTTCATTCGCGGTCCCGGCCTCGGCCGTTGTCGCGGCCTCGGCCGAGATCGCCCGCACCTGATCGCCGTCACGGAAGAATGCACCCGACCGCGCGATCACCTGTTCGCCCTCGGTCACTCCCTCGACGATCTCGCGCTGGCCATCCCATAGCAGCCCGGCCCGGACCGGGCGGCTTTCGACGCGGCCATCGGCCACGACCTGAACCCTGTCGCCTTGGGAATCCGACAGAACCGCCGTTGCCGGCACCGTCACCGCGTCGCGGCGGGCGGTGATGACCCAGCCGCTGGCGAAAAGGCCCGTGCGCAGTCCCGCCTGCGCATCCAGCGAGATCCGCATCAGGCCAAGCCGCGTGACCGGATCGACCGAGGCCGGGATCAGCCGCACCCGGCCATCGACCTTGCCCAGACCCGCCGCGCTGATTTCGGCCGGATCGCCCATCTTCAACTGCCGCAGCGCGGTCTCGATCACCTCGGCCTCCATCTCGACGGCGCCATCGGCGATCAGGCTGAACAGGGGTTCCGCGGAGGCGCCGGCAAGCGCGCCCAGTTCGGCGTTCCGCGCCACGACCAGCCCCGGGACCGGCGCCAGGATCGTCGCCCGGTCCAGGTTGAGCCTGGCGATGCGGCGCGCGGCTTCGGCCTGGGCCAGCTGCGCCTGGGCGACGGCCAGCCCGTCGCGGGCCGATGCAGCCTGCGCCCGCGCATTCGCCTCGGCCGCGACCGCGTCGTCCAGGGTCGATTGCGATGCGTTCCCGCCCTCGCGCAGCCTGCGGGCGCGATCCAGCGATGTCTGGGCCTGGGTCAGCGAAGCCTCGGCGCTGTCGATGTTGCTGCGCGCCTGGCCGACCCCGGCCCTGGCGCGCTGATATTCGGCCTCGGCCTGGGCCAGCTGCGCCGCCAGCGTATCGGTCGAAAGCCGTGCCAGCACATCGCCCTTTTCGACCTGATCGCCGGCCTCGACCAGAATTTCGGTGATTTCATAGCCCGAAACCTGCGGAAAGACCTGCACCTTCTGGCGGGCGACCAGGGTCCCGGATACCGGCACCCGCGCCTGCACCTCGGCGCGCCTTGCCGGCGCGACCGTGACCGCGGGCACGCTTTGCGCCACGGCCTCGCTGCCCGACGCGGCGTCCTGGGCCCATCCGGGCAAGGCGGACCCGAGGACAACGACAAGGAAGGCCAACACTCGCATCAGGAAACCGCCGCGTTTTTCATATCTTGAGCGCGCGTAAGATAGTGTCTCATGCCGCCGCCAACAATGCCGGCACCGCGTTGCCCCTGCGGAAGCTTCTAGAAAGTGACGGAAACGCCCGGCAACCGCAATTCGCCGATCAGGTCGCGCAATTCCTGGCGGGCGGCGATGTTGGACATGTTCAAGGTCTCGGTGCCGATATCCTTCAGGTCCAGAAGCGTCAGCCCGCGCGGGAACAATTCGCGAAAGACGACGCGCTCGGAAAAGCCCGGCGCGACGCGAAAGCCGATGCGCCGGGACAGCGTGTCCAGCGCCCCGCCCACCCTGCGCTTGTTGTGCATGGCCTGGGTGCCAAGCCGGTTGCGCAGCACCAGCCAGTCGATCGGCCCGGCCCCCGCCTGCCCGCGCATCTGCCGGGCGGCCCAGACCATCTCGGCATAGATCGACGGACCCAGCACCTTGCCCTCGGGCGACATCCGCGCCAGCAGGTCGAAATCGACGAAACTGTCGTTCATCGGCGTCAGCAGCGTATCGGCCAGCGTATGCGCCATCTGGCTGAGCTTGGTATGCGAGCCCGGACAATCCAGCAGGATGAAATCGCATTCCGCCTCCAGCGCGGTCAGCGCCGGGGTCAAGGGATCGCTGCCCTCGCCCAGATGGCCCAGCATCGGCGTCGGCAGGTCCAGTTCCTTGCGCTTCACGAAGGCGGCGCGGTTTTCCAGATAGCGGCCGAAACTGCGCTGGCGCACGTCCAGATCCAGCCCGCCGACGCGATGTCCCATCCGCGCCAGAGCGGTCGCCACATGCATCGAGGTCGTGGACTTGCCGGACCCGCCCTTTTCGTTGCCCACGACGATGATATGCGCCACGGATCGCCTCTTCTTGCCTTCGTTCGGCCGGACCCTAGCGGCGCGCCGCAAGGAAGGAAAGCGGGCCTTCACGGAAAGCTCACGCCTGCGTCAGGGCTGCCGCAGGGATGCCGGTTCGTCCTCGCGCAGCAGCATCCACAGCGCCAGCAGGGTGGCGCCGATTCCCGGTGCCACGACACTGCCCGGCAGGCCCTGCCCCATCGCAGCCTCCAGCACGATGACCCAGACCGGCGTCAGATAGGTATAGGCCATGACCTTCGCGGCGGGCAGGCGCAGCGTCGCGTATTGCACCAGCACGAAGGTCACGGCGCTGGCGAGGATCGCGACATAAAGCAGCGTGATCCAGACGATGCCGGGCAGGGCCGTCCAGTCCGTCGCCCAAATCGGCCCCCAGCCCCACAGGATCAGCACCCCCGCCCCGGCCAGAAGCGTGCCGAGACTGAACACGACGGGACTTTCACCCCGGTTCAGCCGTCTGACCAGCGGCGTGTAGAGGGCATGGGCCACGCAACCGGCCAGATAGATCCCCTCGCCGCGTCCGAATTCCAGCCGCGCCATCGCGGCCGGATCGCCGCGAAAGATCACCCATAGCGCGCCGGCGCCGCCAAGGGCCAGCGCCGCGGCCATGCGGCCCGTCAGCCGCTGCCGCATCAGCAGCCAGCCAAAGCCCGCCGCCATCAGCGGCGTCAGCGTGAAGACCGCGCTGGCGCTGACCGGGGCCGCGGTCTTCAGGCCCTGGAACATCAGCACGAAATAGCTGGCAAAGACCCCGCCCAGCAGCAGATAGCGCCAGGGCGCGCGAAACGCCGTCCGCGGCACCCCCGGACCGGCGGCGAAGGCGAAAGCCGCGATCAGCGCGGCGGCGATCACAAAGCGCGCGGCAGTGATCGCCGCCGGGTCGATCAGGTTGGCCGCCCGCGCGCCCAGCGAGAAAGACCCCGCCACCAGCGCCGAGAACAGAAGCATCGCGGCATGACCCCGCAGGGCTTGCGCCCGCGCGATCATCCGCGCGCCCCGATCAGCCGCCCGTCGATCAGGGCCAGCCCGGCCGCGATCAGGCCCATGCCGAGCAGATGCGCGATACCCAGTGTCTCGCCCAGAAACAGCCAGCCCAGAAGGATCGCCGAAACCGGCACAAGGAATGTCACCAGCGAGATATTCGTCGCCCCCGCGCGGCCGAGAATGCGGAAATACAGCACATAGGCCAGTCCGGTCCCGGCGACGCCCAGCGTCAGCACGGCCAGCCATGCCTGCGCCGAGGCGCTGCCGGGCAAGCCCTCGATCGCCAAAGCCAGCGGGATCAGCACCGCGCCGCTGCCTGTCACCATCCCCGCCGCCGTCACCACCGGATCGACACCTCCGCGCCGAAACCGTCGCCCGAAGCTGTTGGCGAAGGCGTAGGAAATCGCGGCTCCCAGGATCGCCAATTGCGGCCAAATCGCCTGACCCAGCCCCGCCAGCGCATCCAGACCGATCATCACCGCCACGCCGCCCAGTCCCAGCACCACTCCCGCGATCTTGCGCGGGCTGGCGCGTTCGTCCGCCAGCAGGGCGGCGGTGACCAAGACCGTCCAGAGCGGTGTCGTCGCGTTCAGGATCGAGGCCAGCCCGGACGGAATCTCGGTTTGTCCCCAGACGATCAGGCTGAAGGGAATGGCATTGTTCAGCACGCCCATGACCAGAAACGCGCGCCAGATCGCCGGATCGCGCGGCAGCCTGCGCCCGGTCGCGGCCACGATCGCCCACAGAACCAGCGCCGCCACCAGCAGCCGCAGGGCGACGATGGTCAGCACCGGCAGGCCGGTCAGCGCGATCGAAATCAGGAAGAACGATCCGCCCCACAGCAGCGACAGCAGCAAAAGCAGCGCCCAGTCTTCCGACTCCATCCGCGCCGAGATCGCCATTTGGCCGGGCGGCAGCGGCGCCTGCGGCGGCTTCACATCCGCCCCAGCAGGTAGAACTCGTCGTTGGGCCGGATATCGCCCGCATTGACCAGCCGGTTCGACATCCCGAAAAAGGCCGCAATGGCACCGATATCCCAGATCTCGTCCGGGCTGAAACCGGCCTCGCGCAGGGTCGCGTGATCGGCTTCACCGATCTGTTGCGCATTCAGCGCCACCTTCTCGGCATAGGCCAGCATCGCCCGCTCGCGCGGTTCCAGATCCGCCTTGCGCCAGTTCACCGCCACCTGGTCCGCGATCAGCGGGTTTTTCGCCCGGATCCGCAGGATCGCGCCATGGGCCACGACGCAATACTGGCACTGGTTCAGCCCGCTGGTCGCGACCACGATCAATTCCCGCTCGGCCCTGGTCAGCCCCTCGTCCTTGTCCATCAGCGCGTCATGATAGGCGAAGAAGGCGCGAAATTCGGCCGGGCGATGGGCCAGCGCCAGAAACACATTGGGCACGAAACCCGATTTTTCGGCGACCTTGGCGATCGCGAGCCGGATATCGTCGGGCAGGCTGGCCGGATCGGGCACGGGAAAGCGGCTGATCGGGTGGGCGTCGGTCATGGCGGGTTCCTCCTTGGGGCGGCACTCTGCGTCAGGCCGCGCGGGGATGAAAGCCGCTTTCAATCCCGGCCGGGCGCGGGAGGGCGCCGCGTCCGGGCTGCCCCCGCAACTCCGTCAATCGCCGCGCAGGGCCGCGACCGCCGCCTGCACCTTGGGCGTGCGGTGCAGGTCCACATGCGTCACCAGCCACAGGGCCGAGCTCCATTCGGGCAGGCTCAGCGCCTCGACCAGCCCCGCCGCGCGGGCGGGCGGCAGCGGTCCCATCGCCAGCCCGGCGCGGATCACCGCCTCGCGCGCGGCGGTGTCGTTCGCCGTCATGACCACCGCATCCGGGGGGGTCCGGGCCGCCAGCCAGCGCATGAGCGGCGCGTTGCGCGCCTCGGGGCCGGGCAGCGCCAGCCGCTGCCGCGCCAGATCGGCCGGATCGCCATGGTCCTTCAGATACCCGGCCGTCGCATACAGCGATTGCGGCAGATCGGTCATCCGGCGCACGACGTAATCGGGCTCGGTCGGGCGGGTTCCGGCGCGGATAGCCACATGCGCCTCGCCCGCGGCCAGCCGGAACAGACGCACATCGGTGACATAATTCAGCCGCAGCCCCGGATGGCGCCGCAGCAGACCGATCAGGCGCGGCATGACCAGATCCGACAGACCGGGCAACGAGGTCACGACCAGTTCACCCTCGATCCGGTCGCCCGCGCCGCCGATCTGCGCGGCAAGCTGGGCGAAACGCTCGTCGGTGTCGCGCGCCACCTGCAGCAGCGCCTGCCCCGGCTCGGTCAGCGCATAGCCGCGCGGATGCCGCTGGAACAGGCGCGTGCCCAGTTGCGCCTCCAGCGCGTCGATCCGGCGGATCACGGTCGCATGGTGAACGCCCAGGGCCTCGGCCGCGCCGCTGACCGTCCCGGACCGGGCGACCGCCAAGGCAATCCTGATGTCATCCCAACTTCCGATATTCATGTGCATCTCCGCACAGAGCCTGCGCGTTTATGGCCCTTTCGTTCTCTGGCGCATAGACCTAAATCCGGCATGCAGCCTTTAAGGAGCCTTCGGATGCAGATCCTTCATATCGACAGCGCCATCACCGGCGAGGCCTCGGTCTCGCGAAAGCTGACCGCCGACATCATCGCCAAGCTGAAAGCGGCCAATCCCGACGCCGCCGTCACCTATCGCGACCTCAATGCCGGCGTGCCCGCCATCGACACCGACTGGTTCCACGCCGTCCGTCTGGCCCCGGAAAGCCCCACCGCCGGACAACGCAGGCTGATCGAGACCGCCGACGCCTATCTGGCCGAGGTGCGGGATGCCGACGTGCTGGTCATCGGCTCGCCCGTCTACAATTTCGCGATCACCGCGCAATTGAAGAACTGGCTGGACCAGATCGCCCGCGCCGGATTGTCCTTCCGCTATACGGAAGCCGGTCCCGAAGGGTTGCTGAAGGGCAAGCGCGCCATCATCGCCTATTCCTCGGCCGGGACGCCGCTGGGCTCCGATCTGGACTTCGCCTCGGGCTACCTGCGCCATATCCTGGGTTTCCTGGGCATCACCGACGTGGAATTCGTCGCCGCCGACCGGCTGGCCATGGACCGCGAGGCCGGTCTGGCCCGCGCGCGGCAGGCCGTGGACAATCTGGCCGCCTGATCCGGCCACCGCATTTTGGGACGGCCATCGTTGACTCGGTGGCCGTTTTTGCCTATGTGATCCCGGATTCCCGGAAGGATGTGCCTTCCGGTCCCCGTCCGACGCGGGGATCGCCCCCCGTCAGCGCGTTGCGCCCACGGGGGCAAGACCGCTTTGGACCGATTCAGGAGGCCCGCGATGTTCGAGAACCTGTCCGACCGGCTTGGCGGCGTCTTCGACCGCCTGACCAAGCAGGGCGCGCTCAGCGAAGAGGACGTGACCGCCGCCATGCGCGAGGTGCGCGTCGCGCTGCTGGAAGCCGACGTCTCGCTGCCGGTCGCGCGCAGCTTCGTGAAATCGATCACCGCCAAGGCGACCGGCTCGGCAGTGACGAAATCCGTCACGCCCGGCCAGCAGGTCGTCAAGATCGTCCATGACGAATTGATCAGGGTGCTGCAGGGCGAGGACGCGCCCGAGGCGCTGCGCATCGACAACCCGCCGGCGCCGATCCTGATGGTCGGGCTGCAAGGCTCGGGCAAGACCACGACCACGGCAAAGCTGGCCAAGCGCCTGAAGGACCGCGAGAAGAAGCGCGTGCTGATGGCCAGCCTCGACACCAACCGCCCCGCCGCGATGGAGCAGCTTGCGATTCTGGGCCAGCAGATCGGCGTCGATACGCTGCCGATCGTGCCCGGCCAGACGGCGGTGCAGATCGCGCAGCGCGCGAAACAGCAGGCCAGCCTGGGCGGCTATGACGTCTACATGCTGGACACCGCCGGCCGACTGCATATCGACCAGGTGCTGATGGACGAGGTGCAGGCCGTCCGCGACATCGCCGCTCCGCGCGAAACCCTGCTGGTCGTCGATGGCCTGACCGGTCAGGACGCGGTGAACGTGGCGACCGAATTCGACGGCAAGGTCGGCGTCTCGGGCGTGGTGCTGACCCGGATGGACGGCGATGGACGCGGCGGCGCGGCGCTGTCGATGCGCGCCGTCACCGGCAAGCCGATCCGCTTCGTCGGCCTTGGCGAAAAGATGGACGCGCTCGAGGCGTTCGACGCGCAGCGAATCGCCGGCCGCATTCTCGGCATGGGCGACATCGTGGCGCTGGTCGAGAAGGCGCAGGAGGTGCTGGAGGTCGAACAGGCCGAACGCATGATGAAGCGGTTCCAGAAGGGCCTGTTCAACATGAACGACCTCAAGGGCCAGCTTGAACAGATGCAGAAGATGGGCGGGATGCAGTCGATCATGGGCATGATGCCCGGCATGCAGAAGATGGCCAGGCAGGCCGAGGCGGCGGGCATGGACGACACCGCAATGCGCCGTCAGGTGGCGCTGATCAATTCCATGACCAAGAAGGAACGCGCCAATCCCGCGCTGTTGCAGGCCAGTCGCAAGAAGCGCATCGCGGCCGGCGCCGGGCTGGACGTGGCCGAGCTGAACCGTCTTCTGAAGATGCAGCGCCAAATGGCCGATACGATGAAGAAAATCGGCAAGATGGGCAAGGGCGGGATGCTGAAACAGGCGATGCGCGCAATGACGGGCAAGGGCGGCGGCCTGCCCGAGATGGGCGATGTCGATCCCGCCAGGATGGCCGAGGCGACGAAGCTGCTGCAGGATCCCAAGGGTCTGGGCGGCGATCTGTCCAAGGCCGGCCTGCCCGGCGGCTTCGGCGGCATGTTCGGCAAGAAATGATCCGGCTCTCCCCTGCTCCGACCCTGAGGACCGAACGGCTGGTGCTGCGCGCGCCCGTGGCCGCCGACTGGCCGTTCTGGCGCGATTTCGCGGCCAGCGACCGGTCGCGGTTCATCCGCCCGGCCGATTTCGACGATGGCAAGGCATGGCGGGCCTTTGGCCATGTCATCGGCCACTGGGTCATGCGCGGCTGGGGATCGTTCATCTTCACCCGTCAGGATGACGACAGCCCGCTGGGAATGACCGGTCCCTGGTATCCCGAAACATGGCCCGAACCGGAAATCGGCTGGACACTCTGGTCGCGCGAAGCCGAGGGCAAGGGCTTTGCCTGCGAAGCCGCCACGGCCGCCCGCGACCACGCCTTCGGCAGCCTCGGCTGGAAGACCGCCGTCAGTTATATCGATCCGCAGAACGCACGCTCGATCGCGCTGGCCGAAAGACTGGGCGCGACGCTGGACAAGACCGCGCGGGGGCCGGATTTCGACACGCCGTGCCTGGTCTATCGCCATCCCTGCCCGTCCCCTCGTGAAGGACATGCCGCATGAGTGATACCGCAACCCGTGCGGCGGAACTGCTGAAGGACCATCGCGCCAGCATCGACCGGCTGGACGCGATCCTTGTCTATACGCTGGCCGAAAGGTTCAAGCACACCCAGTCCGTCGGCCGCCTCAAGGCCCGGCACGACCTTCCTCCGTCCGATCCCGACCGTGAGGCGGCCCAGATCGAGCGGCTGGAACGCCTCGCGCGCGAAGCCGATCTGGACCCGGAATTCGCGCGCAAATTCCTGAACTTCGTGATCGCCGAAG
The DNA here is from genome assembly GCF_002413585.1 of Paracoccus sp. UBA5162. NCBI lineage: Bacteria > Pseudomonadati > Pseudomonadota > Alphaproteobacteria > Rhodobacterales > Paracoccaceae > Paracoccus > Paracoccus sp. UBA5162. Next base: position 83,224 of record NZ_DHXG01000065.1, on the reverse strand, counting down.
TGATCCGGCACCACGAAACCCTTCAATCCTAGGCTGCGAAACGCAGCGAAACCAGCCATTTCAAAGGAGAAACTCGAATGGCCGTCAAGATCCGTCTCGCCCGTGGTGGTTCCAAGAAGCGCCCCCACTACGCCATCGTCGTCGCCGATACGCGCAAGCCGCGCGACGGCCGCTTTCTGGAAAAGCTGGGCACCTATAACCCGCTGCTGCCGAAAGACAGCGAGGATCGCGTGAAGATGGACATGGAGCGCGTTCAGCACTGGCTGGATCATGGCGCCCAGCCGACCGATCGTGTGGCCCGTTTTCTGGAATCGGCCGGCGTTCGCGACAAGGCCGACCGCAAGAACATGAAAAAGGCCGAGCCGGGCGACAAGGCGAAGAAACGCGCCGAGGAAAAGGCCGCGAAATCCGCCGCCCCGGCCGAAGAAGCCGCCGCCGAATAAGGCGGTGCAGCGACACGGCCGGCGAATCCGTCGCCGGCCATTCTTGCAGCGGGGGAAGCCATGGCCGAGGATCGCATCTGCGTCGGCGCCATCGCCGGGGCCTTCGGGGTCCGTGGCGAGGTGCGGCTGAAAAGCTTCTGCGCCCAGCCAGGCGACATCGCCGGCTATGGTCCGCTGACCAGCGAGGACGGCAAGCGCAGCTTTGCCGTGACGCTGACCCGCCCCGTCACCGGCGGCCTTGGCGCCCGCCTGTCGGGCATCACCACCCGCGAGGCCGCCGAGGCGCTGCGTGGCACCACCCTGTGGGCGCCGCGCGCGGCCCTTCCCTCGCTGCCCGACGACGAATTCTACCATGCCGATCTGATCGGGCTGGAGGTCGTCGATACCGGCGGGCAGGTGCTGGGCCGGGTGCGCGCGATCTTCGATCACGGCGCGGGCGACATCCTGGAAGTCGTGGGCAGGGACCAGATTCTGCTGCCCTTCACCCGCCAGGTCGTGCCGACCGTCGATCTGGCCGCGGGACGCATCGTCGCCGACCCGCCCGGCAGCGACCAATGACCGGCCAGCCGAAATCGCACGGCCGCCTGTCCATCGCCAGCAGCCTGCGCCCGCGCGAACTGATCGCCCCGCCACGGGTGGCGGGCGCGTGGACCGCCCATGTCGTCACCCTGTTCCCCGAGGCGTTTCCCGGCATCCTGGGCCTGTCGCTGACCGGCAAGGCCCTGACCCAGGGCTTGTGGAACCTGCACACCATCGCCCTGCGCGACCACGGGATCGGCAGGCATCGCAATGTCGATGACACGCCCGCGGGCGGCGGCGCGGGCATGGTGATCCGCCCCGACGTGATGGCCGCGGCGCTGGATCAGGCCGATCCGGCCCTGCCGGTGATCTATCTGTCGCCGCGCGGACGCCCGCTGACCCAGGCCCGCGCCCGCGCGCTGGCGCAGGGCCCCGGCGTGACCCTTGTCTGCGGCCGGTTCGAAGGCGTGGACCAGCGCATTCTGGATGCCCGCGGGATCGAGGAGATCAGCATCGGCGATTATGTCCTGACCGGAGGAGAGCTGGCGGCTCAGGTCTTGATAGACGCGACCATCCGCCTTATACCGCGCGTGCTGGGGAATCAGGCGTCGCTGGCCGAGGAATCCTTTTCCGAGGGTCTGCTTGAACACCCGCACTACACGCGCCCCGCCGAATGGGACGGCCGCAGGATCCCGGATGTCGTCATGTCTGGCAATCACGCGGCCATCGCCACCTGGAGACGCGACGAAGCCGAAAGGCTGACCAAGGAACGCCGCCCCGACCTGTGGCGGGCATACGAGGAAACCCGTATGGACCCGGCAAAGGACCGACAGCTCTCGGGCGCATCAGACCAATCGCGGAAACACCGCGAGCATGACAAGGAACCAAAGCGATGAACCTGATCGCAGAACTCGAAGCCGAGCAGATCGCCGAGCTTGGCAAGACCATCCCCGACTTCAAGGCCGGCGACACCGTTCGCGTCGGCTACAAGGTGACCGAGGGCACCCGGACCCGCGTGCAGGCCTATGAGGGCGTCTGCATCGCGCGCAAGGGCGGCAGCGGCATCGGCGCCAGCTTCACCGTGCGCAAGATCAGCTTTGGCGAAGGCGTGGAGCGTGTGTTTCCGCTGTATTCGACCAATATCGACGCGATCGAGGTGGTGCGTCGCGGCAAGGTGCGGCGTGCCAAGCTGTATTACCTGCGCGACCGCCGCGGCAAATCGGCCCGCATCGCCGAAAAGACCAATTACAAGCCCAAAGCCGACGCCTGAGAGGTCATCCGATGAAAAAAGACATCCACCCCGATTATCACATGATCGACGTCAAGATGACGGACGGGACCGTCTACCAGACCCGTTCGACCTGGGGCGCCGAGGGCGATTCGCTGTCGCTGGACATCGATCCGTCCAGCCACCCGGCCTGGACCGGCGGTTCCTCGCGCCTGATGGACACCGGCGGCCGTGTGTCCCGGTTCAAGAACAAGTATGCCGGCCTGGGCTTCTGATCGCCCCTCGCCACGCCATCGGGACGCCGCCCCTTCGGGCGGCGTCCTGCATTTCGCAAGCAGCCTTCATGCCGCCGCCGCCCCCGGTTCCACCAGGGCCACGATATCCATCATGATCGTGTTCAGCTGGAAATCCTTGGGCGTATAGACGCGGGCGACGCCCATCGCGCGCAGTCGCGCGGCGTCCTCGTCGGGGATGATGCCGCCGACGATCACCGGGACATGACCCAGCCCGGCCCCGCGCATCCGGTCCAGAAGATCCTCGATCAGCGGCAGGTGACTGCCCGACAGGATCGACAGGCCGACGACATGCGCCTGCTGATCCTGCGCCGCGGTCACGATCTGTTCGGGCGTCAGCCGGATCCCCTCGTAGGTGATGTCCATGCCGCAATCGCGGGCACGAAAGGCGATCTGTTCGGCACCGTTGGAATGCCCGTCCAGCCCCGGCTTGCCGACCACGAATTTCAGCCGCCGGCCCAGCCGCGTGCTGACCGCATCGACGGCCTCGCGGATATCCTCCAGCCCCTCGGTCCGATTCGAGGGGCTGGCCGACACGCCTGTGGGACCGCGATATTCGCCGTGCACCGCGCGCATCACGCCCGCCCATTCGCCCGTCGTCACGCCCGCCTTCGCCGCCGCGATGGATGGCTCCATCACGTTCCGTCCCCCCGACGCCGCCGCCCGCAGGGCGTCCAGCGCGGACTTGACTGCCGCATCGTCCCGGCCCGCGCGCCATTCGGCCAGCCGGTCGATCTGGTCCTGTTCGACCGCCGGATCGACGACCATGATCCCGCCATCGCCGGCCGTCAGCGGCGATGGCTCGCCCTGCTGCCAGCGATTGACGCCGACCACCACCGTCTCGCCCGCCTCGACCCGGTTCAGCCGTTCGGCATTGGCCTCGACCAGCCGCGATTTCATGTAGTCGATGGCCGCGATGGCGCCGCCCATCTCGTCCAGCAGGCGCAATTCGCCGCGCGCGCCATCCTTCAACTCGTTCACCTTCCGCTCGATGGCCGGGTTGCCGTCGAACAGATCCTCGTATTCCAGCAGGTCGGTCTCGTAGGCCAGGATCTGCTGCATCCGAAGCGACCATTGCTGATCCCAAGGCCGGGGCAGGCCAAGCGCCTCGTTCCAGGCGGGCAGTTGCACGGCGCGCGCCCGCGCGGACTTTGACAGCGTCACCGCCAGCATTTCCAGCAGGATCCGATAGACGTTGTTTTCGGGCTGCTGCTCGGTCAGGCCCAGGCTGTTGACCTGCACGCCATAGCGGAACCGGCGGAATTTCGGATCCTCGATGCCATAGCGCCGGGCGGTGATCTCGTCCCACAATTCGGTAAAGGCGCGCATCTTGCACAATTCGGTGACGAAGCGGATGCCCGCGTTCACGAAAAAGCTGATCCGCCCGACCATCGCCGGGAAATCGGCGTCGGACACCTTGCCCTTCAGGTCGTCCAGCACCGCGATGGCGGTGGCCAGCGCATAGGCCAGTTCCTGCTGCGGTGTCGCCCCGGCCTCTTGCAGGTGATAGGAACAGACATTCATCGGGTTCCATTTCGGCAGGTGCTGGCGCGTATAGGCGGCGACGTCGGTGATCATCGCCAGCGACGGTTTGGGCGGACAGATATAGGTGCCGCGCGACAGGTATTCCTTGATCAGGTCGTTCTGCACCGTGCCCTGCAATTTCGATATGTCCGCGCCCTGCTCCTCGGCGGCCGCGATATACAGCGACAGCAGCCAGGGCGCGGTCGCGTTGATCGTCATCGAGGTGTTCATCTGCTCCAGCGGGATCGCATCGAACAGGGTCCGCATGTCGCCCAGATGGCAGATCGGCACCCCGACCTTGCCGACCTCGCCGCGCGCCAGGACGTGATCGCTGTCATAGCCCGTCTGGGTCGGCAGATCGAAGGCCACCGACAGCCCGGTCTGCCCCTTGGCCAGATTGCCGCGATACAGCGCGTTCGACTTTTCAGCCGTCGAATGGCCCGCATAGGTGCGGAACAGCCAGGGCTTGTCTTTGGGGGCCATGCGGATCACCTCGCAACAATCTTCCGGTCCATGACCCGATACCGAAATATTCATACGCCGTCAATTCGCCGCAATGCGGCATGACCATGATTTTATCCGACACAAAATTACAATACAGGCCCTAAAAGGGTTGCAATGTTGCGTGACGCATTTTACGACAAGCCCGATCCCGCGCGGCGATTCTGCGTCGCGGCAAGAACAGGAGACGCTGATGGCCCTCGACGCCCCGACCCCGATCGCGCCCTATGACGCGCCCCAGAAGGATCTCTACGAGATCGGAGAGATGCCTCCCCTGGGTCATGTGCCAAAGCAGATGCATGCCTGGACCATCCGCCGTGAAAGACATGGCGAGCCTGACAAGGCCATGCAGATCGAGGTCGTGGACACCCCGGTCATCGACAGCCACGAAGTGCTGGTCCTGGTGATGGCGGCGGGGGTCAACTACAATGGCATCTGGGCCGGCCTGGGTCAGCCGATCAGCCCCTTTGACGGCCACAAGGCGGACTACCACATCGCCGGTTCGGATGCCTCGGGGATCGTCTGGGCCGTGGGCGACAAGGTGAAACGCTGGAAGGTCGGCGACGAGGTCGTGATCCACTGCAACCAGGATGACGGCGACGACGAGGAATGCAACGGCGGCGACCCGATGTATTCGCCGACCCAGCGGATCTGGGGCTACGAGACCCCGGATGGCAGCTTCGCCCAGTTCACCAATGTCCAGGCGCAGCAACTGATGCCGCGCCCGCGCCACCTGACATGGGAGGAATCGGCCTGCTACACGCTGACGCTGGCCACCGCCTACCGGATGCTGTTCGGCCATGAGCCGCACGAATTGAAACCCGGCATGAACGTGCTGGTCTGGGGCGCCTCGGGCGGCCTCGGATCCTACGCGATCCAGTTGATCAACGCCGCCGGCGGCAACGCGATCGGCGTCATCAGCGAAGAGGACAAGCGCGATTTCGTCATGGGCCTGGGCGCCAGGGGCGTCATCAACCGCAAGGAATTCAACTGCTGGGGCCAGTTGCCCAAGGTGGGCACGCCCGAATACAGGGAATGGTTTACCGAGGCGCGCAAGTTCGGCAAGGCGATCTGGGACTTCACCGGCAAGGGCAACAATGTCGACATCGTCTTCGAACATCCGGGCGAGGCGACATTCCCGGTTTCCACCCTGGTCTGCAAGAAGGGCGGCATGGTGGTGATCTGCGCCGGTACCACCGGGTTCAACTGCACCTTCGACGTGCGCTATCTGTGGATGCACCAGAAGCGCATCCAGGGATCGCATTTCGCGCATCTGAAACAGGCCAGCGCCGCCAACAGGCTGATGCTGGAACGCCGCCTCGACCCCTGCATGTCCGAAGTTTTCCCCTGGGCCGAGATTCCGGCCGCGCACATGAAGATGTATCGCAACCAGCACAAGCCGGGAAACATGTCGGTCCTGGTGCAGGCGCCAAGAACCGGCCTGCGCACGTTCGAGGACGCGCTGGAAGCCGGTCGGCGCTAGACATGCGCCGCCTTTGCGGGATCACGCCTTGACCTCGCGCAGCCTGGCCGGGCGGCATTTCCATTCGCGCACCGTCTCGCGGGGATGGCGTTCGCCCCACCTGGCCAGTTCCTGCTGACCATGAATCATGCAGGCCGTCACGCCCATGTCGATGAACGGAAGACTGCGCTCCCGGCAGGATTGCGGATCCGCCGAAAGGCAGGTGACAAACAGCAATTCGATCATCTCGGGTCCATCCTTTTACCCGGTTCCTCCCCGGTTCGGATCCCTTCGACGATCAGGATAGCGGTTGATTCGAAAAGCAGCGTCAGCGCCGCGTGAATCCGGGTTCGGGCGGGCCCCTTGCAGCGTGACAGGGCCGGCCGGGCGCGGGCTTCGGCGCGGCGCGCGGCCATCGCGGACCTAAAGCGCGGTTTCGCCCTGACGGGGGCGCCGGCATTTCCACTCTTTCACGCGGTCGCGGGGATGCGCCTCGACCCAGCGGGCCAGTTCGCTCTGGCCCTCCAGCATGCAGGTGAACAGCCCGTTCCTTTCCTCGAACAGCAGGCTGTGATCGGTGCAGACCTGCGGGTCGTCGATCAGGCAGGTCACGAAGAACAATTCGATCATGGGCATTCCTCCCTCGAGGCCATCATAGACCCTCACGGGCGACATGCCCAAAAAGTTGCGGACCATCCCGCCGAACCGACGATCCCGCCGCAGCCGGGACGGGATGCGGATCGCCGGACGCGGCAATGATTGTGGGCTTTCGCGCCGCGCCGCGATACACCGGAATCATGACCGCCGCCACCGCCTCGCCCGCCCCCGTTCTGTCGCCCGATCAGGCCGATGCCTGGGACGAATTGGCCCAGACCTTCCTTTCGGCGGGAATCGACCTCGTGGCCGAGGAAATCCGCCCCCCGGGGCCGGGCAAGGGCCGCGTCATGGCGGTGATCGGCAAGGCGGGTTCCGGCAAGACGCTGCTTCTGGCACAGATCACCGACGCGCTGCGCAAGGCGGGGGTCGATCTGGTCAGCGGCGATTACGAGGGGCGGCGGCGCAAGGACCGGCGCAGCGTCGCGGTCCTGGCGCCCACCAACAAGGCGGCCTTCGTGCTGCGGATGCGCGGCGTGCCCGCGACGACGATTCATCGCATCCTCTATACCCCGGTCTACGATCCGGAATACGAACGCATCGCCGAATGGCTGACCGGCCAGGGCGACCGCCCCACCATCGAGGGCATGACCGAAACCGCCCTGGACCGCGCCCGGGCCTTCTATGACCAGCAGGCGTCGATCCCCGGCGCGCTGGCGGCGGCGGGGCTGCGCGGATCGGATTTCATCAAGGGCTGGAAGCGGCGCGAGGACGGGCTGGATGTCGGCCTGATCGACGAGGCCTCGATGCTGGACGAAAGACAGTTCGAGGATCTGCGCGAGATCTTTCCCGTCCTGATCCTGTTCGGCGATCCGGCCCAGTTGGCGCCCGTGGGCCAGTCGGGCGAGATGGTGTTCGATCGACTGGCGGAGCGCCAGCGTCTGATCCTGAACCGCGTCCACCGGCAGGAAGATGACAGCCCGATCCTGGATCTGGCCCATGCCCTGTCCGACGAAACGCTGGATTTCGCGGGGTTCGAGCGGATGGTCCGTGACGCCGCCGCGGTCGATGACCGCGTGATCTGGGCCGAACGTGTCGAATCGGACCTGATGGCACGCAGCCCGGTCCTGGTCTGGCGCAACGCCACCCGGATCCGGCTGATCCATGCCTTCCGCACCGCGTTCGGCGCACCGGGCGACGCGCTGCTGCCCGGCGAGCCGCTGATATGCGACGGCCTGGAACTGCCGCTGAAGCACCGCAAGAAGCGCATCGACCTTGAAGCGCGGGGGCTGATCAAGGGCGCGCAGGTGGTTTATCTGGGGCCGGGGCGCAAGCCCGGCTTTTCCCGCCTGCACATGATCGGCGCCGAGGATCCGCGCCTGTCCGTGGCGAGCATCGTCAAGATCGAGATGCCCGAGGCCGAGGATCCCTTCATTCCCTTCGCCGCCCAGATGGGCGCGGCCTTCCTGCACGGGGCGGCGGTGACGATCCACAAGGCGCAGGGCTCGCAATGGCCCGATGTGCAGGTCTTCGGCCCCGACATCAGCGCCGCCGCCTGGTCGAACCGGACCGAAGCCGGGATCGCGCTGTGGAAGCGCCTGGCCTATGTTGCCATCACCCGCGCCCAGAACCGCCTGTTCTGGATCACGCGCGCCCGGCTGGCGCGGCCCTCGGCGCCTCTCGGGGTGGACGATCTGGAGGTTCCCATCCCGGCGCTGGAACTGGGCGCCGACGAGGCGTGAGGCGGGATTGCGTCCCGCGACGGCCGGGGGCGCTTCGCCCCCCGGACCCCCCGAGGGTATTGGCGCAACGAAGAAGAAGAGGTCAGGCCCTGTCGCGATCCAGCCGCGCGATGGAAAGCCGCAATGCCTCGGTCAGCGCCTCTTGCGGAAGCCCTGTCTCCCGCGCCAGCCGCATGATGCCGAAATGGACCCGCGCCAGTTCCTGATAATAGCGCGCGAAGGTGTAATTGATCGAGGCGCCCACCACCGCGCCGAAGACCGGCGCCGCCTGCGCGGCCAGTTTCTGACCCAGCGAGACCGACAGGCGCGGGGCGACACGGCTGATCAGACCCTGCAGCGTCTGCCCGGTGACCGACAACCGTGCCGCCAGAAGGCCCAGGTCGGTGCCGTCATCTTCGGCCATGGGGCCGGCGGCGGCGAAGATGCGCAGGCATTCCATCCGCACCTCGTCGCTGTCGGGGTCCAGACCATGCTCGGCGGCGATATCCAGCATCGAGCGCAGAAGCAGCGTCACCGTGACCGGCAACTCGACCATCGCGCCGGGCAGCCCGCCGACGCCGCCTGCCGCGCCGCTGAAGGTCGAGGCCATGCGGTTGAACCAGTCGCCTCGGTCGCGCACCACGCGCCGGGTGCCCGACGCGGCCGAAAAGGCGCGGTTCAACGCGGCGCGGGTGATCTTGTCCATGCGGCTGCGGACAAAGGCGGGCAGACGTTCGATCAGTCCCTCGGCGCTGTTGCCGACGATCTCCATGATCTCCATCCCCAGACCGCCCGCATCCCGATAGCGCCGCGCCAGGCGGTCGATCTGGGCGTGAAGCCCCGGATCAGTGATCGGTGGCAGAACCATCTGCCGTTTCGCGACCTGCTGTGTCATCTCGTGGATGTCCGACCTCGATACATGCCGGCCCGATATGGGGTGTCGCGGCGATTTCGGCCAGCCCCGCGACGATTTCCGGCGTCTCTTCGCGCAGGACCGGTCCCACGACCCCAACCCATGCCCCGGCGCGAAGTTCCAGTCCCAGAACGCGGTCGGGATTGGTTGGCGGCGGCATCTCGACCGCGTCCAGCCGCGCGAAACCGAAACGCGAATAATAAGGTGCGTCTCCCACCAGCAGCACGCGGCGCCAGCCCAGCCCGCGCGCCCGCGTCAGCCCGTCGCGCATCAGAAGCCCGCCCAGACCTTCGCCCTGGGCCGTCGGATGAACCGCGATGGGCCCCAGCAGCAGGACCGGCTTTGCGGCGACGCGGACCGGCCAGAAGCGGATCGCCGCCATCAGGAACCGGCTCGGGTCGCGCAGCACGAGGCACAGATCGGCCACCCTGGGAACGCCGTCGCGCAGACGATACGATGACAGCGCGGTCCGCCCCGGTGCGAAACACAGATCGTAGAGCGCCTCGACCTCGTCTTCGTCGGCCGCGGTCTCGGGGCAGATCTCGTACATCGCGCCTCCTTGCGAAAAGGGCGCCATAGCACGACCTTGCCGCGGGCGGAACATTGCGGATGGCGCAAAGGGGTGGCAGGTTGGCGCCAGTGACATCAGAAGAAGGCCGCGCATGTTCTATCGCCCCGAAGCCGGACACGGCCTGCCCCACAACCCGTTCAATGCCATCGTGGCGCCCCGTCCGATCGGCTGGATCTCGACGCGGGGGCGCATGGGCGACAATCTCGCCCCCTATTCCTTCTTCAACGCGGTGGCCTATGTCCCGCCGCAGGTCATGTTCGCCTCGACCAGCGCCAAGCCCGACCGCAACGGCACCAAGGACAGCGTGGCCCAGATCACCGAAAGCGGCAGTTTCTGCGTCAATATCGCGACCGGCGATCTGCGCGATCAGGTCAATGCCAGTTCCGCCGGCCTGCCCGCGGGCGACAGCGAGTTCCGCTCGGCGGGCATCGAGGCCGCCGAATGCGACACGATCGACTGCCCGCGCGTGGCCCACGCCGCCGCCGCGCTGGAATGCCGGATGACGCGGATCCTGCCCCTGGCGGGCAAGGCCAATTTTGCCGTCCTGGGCGTCGTCACCGGCATCCATATCCGCGACGATTGTCTGCTCGATGGCCGCTTCGATCCGCGCAGGGCCGGCGGCTGGATCGCGCGCCTGGGCTATATGGATTACGCGGCCGTCCATGAGCTGTTCGAAATGGAACGCCCCAAATGACAAAGACGGTCAAGGACTACATCCGCACCATCGCGGATTTCCCGCATGAGGGGATCATGTTCCGCGACGTGACCACGCTGTTTGCCGATGCGCGCGGCTTTCGCATGGCCATAGACCAGCTGCTGCATCCCTATGC
>NZ_DHXG01000065.1:52627-72221 GCF_002413585.1 Paracoccus sp. UBA5162 | reverse complement strand
TTCGTGCCGATCCGCAAGAAGGGCAAGCTGCCCGGTCCCGTCATCTCGGCGGCTTACGCGCTGGAATATGGCGAGGCGGTGATGGAAATCCACGACGACGCCCTGCACGAGGGCGAGCGCGTGCTGATCGTGGACGATCTGCTGGCCACGGGCGGGACTGCGGCGGCGGGAATCGCGCTGTGCCGTCGCCTGGGCGCCGAGGTGATCGGTTGCGCCTTCGTCATCGACCTGCCCGATCTGGGCGGACGAAAGGTGCTGGAGGCGCAGGGGATCGGCGTGCACGCATTATGTTGCTTTGACGGCGACTAGCCGGGGGGTTCAGGATGATCACCCGGATCGAGGACTACTTTACCAAGGGGTGCGGCCGCTGCGACCGGTTCGACACGGCCGGCTGTTCCACCCGCCTCTGGGGCGCCGGACTGGCGGCGCTGCGCCGGATCTGCCGTGATGCCGGGCTCTCGGAACATGTGAAATGGGGGCATCCCTGCTACATGCATTCGGGCCGCAACATCGCGCTGATCGGCGCCTTTCGCGGCGATTTCCGGCTGACCTTCTTCAACGCCGCCCTGCTGAAAGACCCCCACGCCCTGCTGGAACGGCAGGGCCCGAACACCCGTCACCCCGACGCGATCCGCTTTACCGACGCGGCGCAGGTCGCAGCCCGCGCCGACGCGATCCGGGCCTTTCTGGGCCAGGCGATGGATTGCGCCGAACGCGGCCTCAAGCCGCCCCGGGACGATACTGCCCGCGATCTGCCACAGGAATTGCTGGACGCGCTGGACGACGACAGCGAACTGGCCGAAGCCTTCGCAGCCCTGAGCCCCGGCCGCCGCAACAGCTATGCCGTCGCCCTGGCCACCGCCAAAAAGCCCCAGACCCGCATCGCCCGCATCACCAGATTCCGCGACCGCATCATCGCCGGCAAGGGCGCGAACGAGCGGTAGGGCGCCGACGATGACGGCCTTGGCCGGGGACCGGACAACGGCCGCACCGCGCATGATCGGCGGGAAAGCGGGACTTCGCAACCATTCGCAATTTGATATGATTCGGCCATGCATCGGACCATTCGATATCTTTCGCACCCGCAAGTCGTCATTGATCCGACCAAGCCGATCCCCGACTGGTCGCTAAGCGAGGTAGGCCTAGGACGCATTGCGGCCCTTGCAGCGTCTGACGCACTAACTGGCACCCGACATGTGATCAGCAGCGCCGAAACCAAAGCAATTGAAACAGCGACGCCCTTGGCCAAATCACTCGGGTGCCGGCTGAAGGTGCGGGAGGCAATGCACGAGAATGATCGCAGCGCGACTGGCTTTCTTCCGCCAGACGAGTTTGAGTCCGTTGTGGATCAATTTTTTGGCTGTCCAGAGGAAAGCGTGCGGGGCTGGGAAACCGCAAGGGCGGCTCAAGCCCGTATTGTCGCAGAGGTTCAGGATTGTTTGCGCAATTGCGAGACAGGCGACGTTCTGTTCGTTGGTCACGGAGGCGTCGGAACGCTCTTGTTTTGCTATCTCTCCGGCGATCCCATTAGCCGTGAATTCGATCAGGGCGCAAATGGCGGCGGGTGTTTTTTCGAATTTTCCGGCCCACAGGGAAAGCCGAATTCGCGATGGCAGCCGTTTGAAACCTTGATCAATCAAGATTGAGGCACATTGGTGCTATCGCGGCTTCAAGGCCGCCATTCGCGGCCGTCCGGCCCCATGATTGCAATGCGAAAGCGCGTTGCCGATTCCCTTCCGTCTCGCCTGTTTGAGAGGACTTACCTATGACCCTCCCTCTCCTGCGCAGGGGCCTCTGGCCGCCGCCTCGATCTCGCCATGGTAGCAATCGATCATGTAGGGGCGCGACCTAGCGGGACGGCGGAGTGAAACGGTTCAGCCGTCGCGGTAGCGTCCGTGTCGGCTCTCGGGATGCCTCGACGGGCGGGGCTGGAACCATACGGAACACCTGGCCGAAATCGACAGCCCCTCGTCGGTTCACGGCTGAAGTTGGGGTCCGCACCAGTTGAAGTTCTGGCCTGACCGGCCAGCGTCTTCGTCAGGACTTTCCCCGGCAGCTTCCAGAAGCGTGAACCGTCGCGGCGCGGTGATGGTGATCCTGTCCCGCGTGGCCCGGACCTTGCCGTCATAGCTGGCCTCGCAGAGCTGCGAAAACAGGATGCTTTCGCCTTGCCGTTGGGTGGCGTCGATTTCGCAGCGAATGCTCGACGCGCCGCGCAGGCCCGCGCCGTCATAGACGCGCCAGCCCGCATTGGCGGGGTTCTGGCAGGATTCTCCCGCAATGACCCAAAGTCCGAGGGGGATCGGCAACTGCCCGTCATATCCCGGTTCGTTCGCGGCTGGCGGCCTGGGGGCGAGGTCCACGGCTTTCTTCTCCACCACCGCCTTTCCGCATCTGACGAGGGCGGTCCTCTGTACGTCCTTCCAGACGAAAGTCATCCGGTCCGGCCCGTCTCGCTGGTCAAAGCGAAAATATTCGCCTGTAGGCGGCGCGATCTGCTCGGCCCCCTCGCGCTGCTCGAAATCGCCGGCCACGAAGGTGACATCGCCGATCTTTTCGACCTCTCGCAGGATGGCGTTGCCGCCGAACGTGTCGATCCGGTCAGGCAGGATGTCGATCTGGCTCACCGAAGTGCCGGACGCGGCGCAAGCCTCCTGCGAGACGTCCCAACGCCCGACAAGACCGGGCGGCAAGGATTGTGCGAGGGCTGGCCCGGCCATGAAAAGCGCAACCGCAAGTGTCGCGACAAGTCCGTTCATTTCCTGTTCGCCTCCAGGGCAAAGTCGAGCGATCTGAAACCTCGTATCGGCGGTGTCGGTGTAGCTCGAACATGGAGTGTTCGCGATGCCCGGTTCACCGCCGAGGGTATCAATGATGGCAATGCACGACAAGCTGCCGTTCCGGATCGGGGTTGGCGCAAGGGAAGTGTTGCCGAAGGAACCGATGAGGCAATCAGGCCGCCCTGGATTGCGAACGGGACGGCTTCCGTCCACAGGCAACATCCCGGCGAAATTCGCAGGCGGTGCCCGCGCGGTGTACAGGCTGTGCAGGTCCGGTGTACGGCCTGTGACCGGTCGCGCCCGGCATTTGCTGGTTTTTCTGCGCTGCCGGCTGCCAGCCTGTGTCACGCAACGTACGCTGCTTGCGCCGCATCTTGCGCAACGCTCACCAGGCCGCCTCGGCCATTCCCCAATCCCCGATCCGCGCCCGGTGCCAGTATTTGCGGAACGCCGGATGATCCACGTCCCCCTGCAACAGCGCGCCCGGTTTCAGCCAGTCATAAAGGCTCGCGGCAGACCGCACCTCGCGCGGGCCGGTACGGATCATCAGGTGATGCGGCGTGAACGCGTCGGGATGGGACAACCCGCTGCTTTCGCAGGCTTCCTTCAGCGCGAACATCGTGGCCTTGTGGAATCGCGCCACCCGCTGCGCCTTGTCGGGCACGACCAGCGCCCGGTAGCGGCCCGGATCCTGCGTGGTGATCCCGGTCGGGCATTTGCCGGTATGGCAAGCCTGCGCCTGGATGCAGCCGATCGCGAACATGAAGCCGCGTCCCATGTTCACCCCGTCCGCGCCAAGCGCCGAGATACGGCAGATGTCAAAGGCGGTGATGATCTTGGCCGATGCGATCAGCTTGATCCGGTCCCGGATTCCAAGTCCGGTCAGGGTATTGTGCACCAGCATCAGCCCCTCGCGCAGTGGTGCGCCCTTGTGATCGGCGAATTCGACCGGAGCCGCACCGGTACCGCCCTCGCCGCCGTCCACCACGATGAAATCAGGGGCGATTTCGGTCTCTTGAAAGGCTTTTGCCATCGCGAACCATTCCCAGGGATGACCGATGCACAGCTTGATCCCGACCGGCTTGCCTGCCGACAACTCGCGCAGCCGGGCGATGAAATCGCACAGGCCGCGCGGGCTGGAAAAGGCCGAATGCGATGCAGGGCTGACGCAAGCCTTGCCGACCGGAACGCCGCGCGCCTCGGCGATGGCCTCGCTGACCTTGGGCCCCGGCAGAATGCCGCCATGGCCGGGCTTTGCACCCTGGCTCAGCTTGATCTCGATCATCCTGACCGCGCCATCCGCCGCCGCCGCGCGGAATTTTTCGGCGTCGAACCGACCCGCCGCGTCCCGGCAGCCGAAATAGCCCGAGCCGATCTGCCAGATCAGATCGCCGCCCATGCGATGAAAGCGCGAGATCGACCCCTCGCCCGTCGTATGCGCAAACCCGCCGGCCTTCGCGCCGCGGTTCAGCGCCTCGATCGCGTGCGGCGACAAGGCGCCGTAGGACATCCCCGAGATATTGACCACGGAACTGTCATAGGGCTGCCTGCAATCCGGCCCGCCGACGCGGATCCGGAAATCCTGTCCCTCGATATGCGGCGTGGCAAGGGAATGGTTCAGCCATTCATAGCCATCCGCATAGACATTGCAGAGCGTGCCGAAGGGACGCACCCCCTCGATTCCCTTGGCGCGGCGATAGACGACGGCCCGCTGTTCGCGCGAGAACGGCGTCTCGTCATGATCGTTCTCGACAAAATATTGCCGGATCTCGGGGCGGAAATGTTCCAGCAGATAACGCAACCGCGAAGCCAGCGGATAATTGCGCATCAGGGTGTGTTGGGTCTGGCCCAGATCATAGATGCCGATCGCGGTCCCGATCAGGCCCAGCACCGCGACCAGACTGCCCAGCACCGGCGCGACGCCCAACAAGGCCAGCCCCGCCGGCATCATCAGGATCGCGACCAGGAACGGGATATACCGCTCGTAGAGCCGGGCCCGCTCGGTCGCATAGGTGAACCGCAATCGCATCGTCGCCCCCCTCCCCTGCTCCATCATGCATCGCGACGCCACAAAGGCAATGCGGGACAGGGGTTGCCGGTCAGCCCAGAACGGCGCCGGGATTCATGATCCCCAGCGGATCCAGCGCCTGCTTGATCGCCCGCATCGCCGCCAGCCGCGCCGGATCGCCCCAGCGTTCCAGATCGCCGACCTTCAGCCGCCCCACCCCGTGTTCGGCCGAGAACGACCCGCCCCGCGCCACGACCATCTCGTGGATGCGCCGGGACAGGGCCTCGCGAATGGAATCATAATCCTCGCGACGGCGCCCCTTGGCGGGAAACAGGTTGAAATGCAGGTTGCCGTCGCCCAGATGGCCGAAACAGTTGATCCGCATGTCGCCCGCGGCCGCCAGCATCGCCTGCGCATCGCGGATGAAGCTTGCGACCTCCGACAGAGGCAGGCTGATGTCGTGGCTGGCAATCGCTCCGACGGCGCGATTGGCCAGCGGGATGTGTTCGCGCAGGGACCACAGATCGGCGGCCTGCTGTCCCGACTGCGCGATCACGCCGTCGCTCGCCAATCCATCCTCCGAGGCTGCGAGGAACAGACCTTCCAGCGCCTCGCCGGCGGCCAGCCCGGCGGGCAATCCGACCTCGATCAGCACCGACCAGGACGGTGGCTCGGCAAAGGGCTGTCGCATCTGCGGAAAATACCGATTCAGGAAATCGAAGGACTGACCCGAAATCAGCTCGAAGGCCGTGACCCCGCCACCCATCCTTGCCTGCGCCAGCGACAGCAGGCTCAGCGCCGCGCCCGGACTTTCCACCGACAACATCGCCACGCCCGATTCGGCCGGAATCGGGGCCAAAACCAGCGAGGCGGCAGTGATGATGCCCAGCGTGCCTTCGGCCCCGATCAGAAGATCGCGCAGGTCATAGCCGGTATTGTCCTTGCGCAGCCGTTTCAGGTCGCGCATCACCACGCCCGATGGCAACACCGCCTCGATCCCCAGGCACAGGGCGCGCGCATTGCCATAGCGTAGCACGTTCACGCCTCCGGCATTGGTGGAAAGCACTCCACCGATCTGCGCCGTCCCCTGCGAGGCCAGCGACAGCGGAAATTGCCGGCCCGCCTCGGCGGCGGCATCGCGGGCCTGTTGCAGGGTCGCGCCGGCTTCGGCGATCATCACCGCCTCGTCGGAAAAGACCGCGCGAATGGCATTCATTCGTTCCAGTGACAGGATCAGGGGCGCAGGCCCCCCGGCCATGATCTGCCCGCCGACCAGCCCGGTCCCGCCGCCGCGAGGCACCACAGCCACGCGCGCCCTGGCACAGGCCCGGATCACCGCCGCCGCCTCTTCGGCATCGCGCGGCGCCGCGACAAGCCCGGCCTGCCCGTGAAACCGGCCGCGCGGCTCTTCCAGATAGGCCGGCGTCACCTCGCGCAGCACATCCCTCGGCAAGATCGCCGCCAGCCGCTCGTCCGCCGGTTCCAGCCCCATCTTCTCGCCCTCTTTCCAAATACCTCGGGGGGGTCCGGGGGGGCTGGCCCCACCGGCCGTCGCGGGACGCAAAATCAGCGCGCCTCGCTGCGCCCCCGCCTGTCGCTGCGCAGATTGGCGTAAAGCACATGGTTCCGCCAGCGCCCATTGATCTGAAGATAGCTTTGCGCCACGCCCTCATACTTGAAACCCGATTTCTCCAGAACGCCCCGGGAGGCAGCGTTCTCGGGCAGGCAGGCGGCCTCGACCCGGCTCAGGTCCAGCGCGGTGAAGGCATGATGCACCAGCGCGCCGATCGCCTCGCGCATATAGCCCTGCCGCGCGAAGGGCCGGCCGATCCAGTAGCCGATCGTGCCGGTCTGGGCGGGACCGCGCCGGATATTGTCCAGCGTGATCGCGCCCAGCAGCACGCCGTCGCGGCGCAGCAAAAACAATGGCAGCGCGCTGCCGCCGTGACTGGCCCGGGCGGCCCAGTAGACGCGGTTGGTGAAGCTCTTGCGGGTCAGATGGTCGGATGACCAGACCGGCTCCCAGGGGGTCAGGAAAGCGCGGCTGTCGACCCGCAGCGCGGTCCAGGCGCTGAAGTCCGAATGGGCCGGCAGGCGCAGCACGATCCGCTCGGTTTCCAGCCGCACGGGACGCCGCCGCGAAAACATCAGGCGGCAAGCCTTTCGGCCAGAACCCCACGCGACGGAGCGGTCTTGACAGGACCATAAAGCGCCAGCGCAGGCCGCGCCCGCCCGATCAGCCTTTCGGCATGGGCGCGCACATCGCCCAGCGTCACGTCGGAAATCCGCTGCGCTACCTCGGAGGGGTCCAGAACCCGACCCCAGATCGCCAGAACCCGCGCGATCCGTTCCGCTTGCGCCGAGGGGCTTTCCAGCCCCATCAGCAGGCCCGCACGCAATTGCGCCTTGGCGCGGGCGACCTCGATCTCGCTGATGTCGCCGGCGGCGCGGCGAACCTCGTCAATGGTCAGCATCGCCAGATCGGCGATGTCGCCACCTCCGGTTCCGGCATAAATCGTCATCATTCCGGTATCGTCGTGGAACCCCGATTGCGCGAAGATCGTATAGCACAGCCCGCGTTCCTCGCGGATTTTCTGGAACAGTCGCGACGACATGCCGCCGCCAAGCGCGGCCGAAAAGATCTGCGCGGCATAGTAATCGTCGGACAGGTAGCCCGGTCCTTCCAATGCCAGGGCGAAATGGGCCTGTTCCAGCTTCTTGACGCGGCGCACCTCGCGGCCCTGCCAGACGGCGCCGGCGCGCGGGTTTTGCAGAATCGGCGACAGATGACCGAAGGCGGTCTCGGCCAGGCGCACGATGCGGTCGTGATCGACCGCGCCGGCCGCCGCGACAATCATCTGGCCGGGGCCATAATTCTCGGCCACGAACCCGGCCAGATCGGGCCGGCCAAAGCGGCTGACACGCTCGGCCGGACCCAGGATCGGGCGGCCGATGGCCTGATCGGGATAGGCAGCCTCCTGCAGCCAGTCGAAGATGATGTCATCGGGCGTGTCCAGCGCCTGCCCGATTTCCTGCAGGATCACGCCGCGTTCGACCTCGATCTCGCGCTCGTCGAAGATCGGGTTCAGCACGATGTCCGAGATCACGTCGAAGGCCAGATCGACGTCCTGTTCCAGCACCCGGACATAATAGGCGGTCGCATCGCGCGAGGTATAGGCGTTGATGAAGCCGCCCACATCCTCGATCGCCTCGGCGATCTGCAGCGCGCTGCGCGTCGCCGTGCCCTTGAAGGCCATATGTTCCAGAAAATGCGCGATGCCGTTCTGTTCGGCGCGTTCGTTCCGACCTCCGGCGTTCACCCAGACGCCAAGCGCGGCGGAATGCAGACCCGGCATGTCGCGCGTGGCGATGCGCAGGCCGTTCGGCAATGTGGTGACGCGAAGATGAGGATCGGTGGTCAAATCGTTCTCCGTTCAAGGATCAGCGCCTCAAGCGCGGCGGTGTCGTTTTCGACCCTCGTCACACGTTCCGGCAGATCGAACAGCCCCGCCATGTGCGGCGGCAAGGCGGGGCGGATCCCCACGGCCTTTTCGACCGCATCGGGGAATTTCGCGGGATGGGCCGTGGCCAGCGTCACCATGGGCACGCCGGGTTCGGCATGATGGCGCGCGACCGCCACGCCCACGGCGCTGTGCGGGCACAGGATCTGACCGGTTTCGGCGCGAATGGTGCGGATCGTGGCCAGTGTTTCCTCTTCGCCGACACGCCCAGATACATATTGCGCGCGCAGCGCCTGCAGCGCGCCCTGGCTGACGGTGAAACCACCTGATCTCAGTTCCTCCATCAATTGCGCGATCGCGCCCGCATCGCCGCCATAGGCCAGATACAGCGCCCGTTCGAAGTTGGAGCTGACCTGAATATCCATCGACGGCGACATCGAAGGCGCGACCTCGCCCACCCGGTATTCGCCCGTGCTCAGCGCGCGGTGCAGGATGTCGTTCTGGTTCGTGGCCACGATCAGGCGCCGGATCGGCGCGCCCATGGCGCGGGCCATGCTGCCGGCGAAGATGTCGCCGAAATTGCCGGTCGGGACGCAGAAATCCGTGTCGCGCATCCCCAGGCTCGCGGCCGCGGTGACATAATAGACGATCTGCGCCACAACGCGCGCCCAGTTGATGCTGTTGATCCCTGCCAACCCGACGCCGTCGCGGAAATCATGGTCGTTGAACAGATCCTTAAGCCGCGCCTGACAATCGTCGAAATGGCCGTCGAGGGCCAGCGCGTGCACATTCGCCGCATCGGGCGTGGTCATCTGGCGGCGCTGCACCTCGGACACGCGGCCATGCGGGAACATGATGAAGACATCCACATTGTCGATGCCCCGGAACGCCTCGATCGCCGCAGAGCCGGTATCGCCCGAGGTCGCGCCGACGATGGTGATCCGCTGGCCCGACCGTTTCAGCGCGATCTCGAACAGCTGGGCGATCAGCTGCATGGCGAAATCCTTGAAGGCCAGGGTGGGGCCGTGGAACAGTTCCAGCAGGTGGTGGCCCGGCGCAAGCTGATGCAGCGGCGCCTTGGCTGCGTGTTCGATGCGCGCATAGGCGCGTTCGATGGCGCCGCGCAATTCGACATCGGTGAAGCTGTCGCCGGTAAAGGGACGGATCACGCGAAAGGCGACCTCTTCGTAGGGCAGGCCGTCAAGGTCATTCAGGCCGGACAGCGCCGGAACGGTCTCGGGCAGATACAGACCGCCATCACGCGCCAGCCCCGACAGCATCGCCTGTTCAAAGTCGAGGACCGGGGCCTTTCCCCGCGTCGAGACGTAACGCATCGCCACCCCTTCAGTATCGCCGCTGCCTGATACGCCAGATTAGGGCCAGTGTCATCCCTGCCCAGACGGCGGCGATCATGAACCACTGGACCGCGTATGACAGGTGATTGTTGGGGATCCCCTGAATCGAGACGGGGATCGGCTCGACGCCTTGGGCATCGCCCTCCACGACGCTTGCGACGACGAGGATCGGCAGCGTGTCAAGCTGACTCGCCATCGCGGGCACGTCACGGGCAAACCAGATGTTTTCCGAAAGGTTCGGATCGGGCGTGGAACCGCCCTTCTCGTCCGGCCAATGCAGATTGCCCCGGATCGTCAGCCGTGTGGGTCCGCGTTCGACATAGCGATCCTCTTGCGGCACAAAGCCGCGATCGACCATGATGGCGCGGCCGTCATCGGTGATGAAGCGCGACACGATCTGATAGCCGCCACCATGTTCCTTGGTGCCCGAGAGAATGTCGATTTCATCGCCGGTCGTGGTGCCGCTGATCGTGACCGGCATGTATTTCATCGACGGATCGACCGACTGTGGCAGCGGTATGGCCGGAGCGTCGATCTGCGCCTGTATCTGATCCAGCACGCCTTCCTTCCAGTCCATCCGGCGCAGTTGCCACAGGCCAAGACTGATCAGGATAGCGCAGCCGACAAGACCGAGAAGGGCGGGAAACAGATAGCGTGTCATCATTGTTGATCCTGCGGAACCGCGGGTTCCGCCGCCTGTCGCACGATCTTCCTTTCGCCATGGAAAACGCGCGAGGCCGGGCCCCGCGCGCCTTTCGCGGAACATACCGGTTCAGCTGCCCCAGATATAGACCGCACCGAACAGGAACAGCCAGACGACATCCACGAAGTGCCAGTACCAGGCGGCGGCCTCGAAGCCGACATGCTGTTTCTGGTCCATCTGGCCGCGCATGATGCGGAACAGGCAGACGGCAAGGAAGATGGTGCCGATGATGACGTGCAGGCCGTGAAAGCCGGTCGCCAGGTAGAAGGCGCTGGCATAGGCGGTATCGGACAGGCCGAAGGCTGCATGGAAGTATTCGTAGGCCTGCAGCGCCGAAAAGCTGAGCCCCAGGAGGATGGCGACAATCAGCCCGTTGATCGTGGTCTTGCGGTCGTTTTCATGCACGAACGCATGATGCGCCCAGGTCACGGCAACCCCTGACAGAAGCAGGATCAGCGTGTTGATCAGTGGCAGTTCCCACGGATTGAAGGGCTGGATACCTTCCGGAGGCCAGACCCCATCCTTGATCGGGCTTTGCGGTCCCATCGGATACAGCGCGTTCTTGAACCAGTTCCAGAACCAGGCAACGAAGAACATCACTTCCGAGATGATGAACAGGATGAAGCCGTATTGCAGCCCGATCCGCACGACCGGGGTGTGATCGCCCGCCTCGCTTTCGCGGATCACGTCGGCCCACCAGCTGTACATGACATACAGCACACCGACGAAACCGATCAGGAACAGCCAGGGCCCGCTGACCGGAATCCAGAACAGGCGAACATCGTCGGCACTGATCCAGCCCACGGCGCCATACAGCATGAAGAACGCCGAGACCGCGCCGAAGAAGGGCCAGATGGAGGGCGAAAGGATATGGTAGTCGTGATTCTTAGCATGCGCCATGGTCGGGTCCCCGTCGGCTCCTCTTTCTGGATCAGTTGACGTTGCTGGCCGGCTGGGCGTCAAGCGCCGCCTGTTTCGGCTCGGTCCGGTGGAAGGTATAGGACAGGGTGATGTCACGCACCCAGCTTGCGTCGCCGTCGGCAAGCAGGTCGGGATCGACATAGAAATTGATCGGCATTTCGACCCGCTCGCCCGGTTTCAGCGTCTGCTCGGTGAAGCAGAAGCAGGCGATCTTGCTGAAATAATATCCGGCGACATCGGGCGCGACATTGTAGCTGGCCGTGCCGGTGATCGTCTCGTCGCTGTTGTTGATTGCCTCGTAATAGGCCATCGAGTCCTCGCCGATACGGACTTCCATCTTCTTCTGCATCGGCCGGAAAGTCCACGGCACATCCTTGTCTACATTGGCATCGAAACGGACGCGGACGATTTCCTCCAGAACCTGGTCAGGAGCCTCTTTCGACACCTGTGTGGTTCCGGCAAACCCGGTCACCTTGCAAAACCAGTTGTAGAACGGCACCGCGGCCCAGGACAGCGCGCCCATCGTCAGCACGACCGCGACAAGGCCCAGAACGGTGCGGGAATTGCGGCTCATGGCTGCATTTCTTTTTCTTCCGCCCGGGCGGGCGCGTCAGGCGCGGCCGCTGCCGGCGGCAGGACGGACGCCCGCGGCTGATAGTCGTATCCTTCCATCAGGTCGCCCTGACGGACCTTGACCACCGTCAGCGCGAAAACCAGCACGACCAGGCTGGCAAGAACCAGCCCGAGACCCACGTTGCGCGACCAGCGGCGGCGGTGAAGTTCGTGTTCCGCTTGCATCGGCATCACCAGGCTCCCCATTGATTTTGAACGAGCAACGCCAGGAAATGCAGGAAGAGGTAATAGAGCGACAGTCTGAAAAACCGTTTCTCGAACGCATAGCCATCGGCGATAGCCGTCTCTTCGTCGCGCTTCAGGATGCGCCAGCCGCCGGCCATGAACAGCGCGTTCAGAACGACCGAAACCGCCAGATACAGCGACCCGCCGACGGGCGTCAGGCCCAGCCACAGCGCGAAGGGCGCAAGCACCAGCGTATAGGCAAAGATGTGACGGCGGGTGGCCGCGCGGCCATGCGTGACGGTCAGCATCGGCACGCCGGCCTTGTGATAATCCTCTTTCATGAACAGCGCCAGCGCCCAGAAATGCGGCGGTGTCCAGAAGAAGATCAGGGCGAACATCAACAGCGGTTCGATGCCGACCCCTCCGGTGGCGCTGGCCCAGCCGATCATCGGGGGAAAGGCCCCGGCCGCGCCGCCGATGACGATGTTCTGCGGCGTCGACCGTTTCAGCCAGATCGAATAGACGACGGCGTAGAAGAAGATGGTGAAGGCCAGAAAGCCCGCCGCGAACCAGTTCGCGACCAGACCCAGCATCATCACCGAGATGATCGACAGGGCGATGCCCAGGCCCAGGGCCTCGCCCCGCTGGATCCGGCCCGCGGGGATCGGACGGTTCCGGGTGCGGTTCATGACCGCGTCGATATCGGCATCGGACCACATGTTCAGCGCGCCGGCCGCGCCGCCGCCAAGCGCGATGAAGATCACCGCGCAGAAGGCGATGAAGGGATGAACCGTGACCGGCGCTACCAGCAGCCCGACGAAGGCCGTGAACACGACCAGCGACATGACACGCGGCTTCAACAGGGCGACATAGTCCTGAAATTCGGCCTCGGGGGCGCCGTCATATGCGTGGATGTCGCTCATGGGATGCGTCCGGGTCCGATCACTCGGCCTTGGCCAGTTCGACCTGGCTGTCGGCGGGCAGGTTCAGCGCGGTCGCCTGATCGGCAGGCATGGTGCCGCCCTGTTCGGCCACCCAGGCGGCATATTTTTCGGGGCTGACGGCTTTCACGACGATGGGCATGTAGGCATGGTTGATGCCGCACAATTCGCTGCACTGGCCGAAGAAGACGCCTTCCCGTTCGACGTTGAACCAGGCCTGCGCGATGCGGCCGGGAACGGCGTCCTGCTTGATCGCGAAGGCCGGAATGGTCCAGCTGTGGATCACGTCGTTCGAGGTGACCTGAAGCAGCACGGTCTTGCCGACCGGCACCACGACAGCGTTGTCGGTCGCCAGCAGGTATTCGTCCTCGGAATAGCCGGCAGCGGCCAGTTCTTCCTTGGCCAGAAGCAGGGAATCAAAACTGATATCGTTGTCGGGATACTCGTAGGACCAGTACCACTGGTTGCCGATCACCTTGATCACCAGGTCGGGATTGGGCGGCATTTCCTGGCTGCGAAACAGGGCCGGCAAGGAGAAGGCCCCGATCACGACCAGGATCAGCACCGGAACCAGTGTCCAGACGATCTCGATCGGCGTGTTGTGGGTGAATTTGGCGGGAACCGGGTTCGACTTGCTGTTGAACCGGAAGATCACGATCAGCAGCAGCGCGCAGACAAAGACCGTGATCAAGGCGATGATGATCAGAACGAAACCGTCAAGCCATTGCTGATCGCGCGCCAGTTCCGTCGAGGCGGGCTGAAAGCCGATCCCCCTCGCCTGCGGTTTGCCGATGACCGGCAGATCGCCCAGCACATCCTGCGCCATTGCCGCGCTGGCCATCATTCCCGTCGTTGCCAGCCCCGAAGCTGCCGCGACTGCCCGGCGAATCATCGCTTTTGCCATCATCCCATCCCGTTGCGTTGGCCCGGCCGACATGGCCGCAAGGGCCGCCGGCAGGCCGCCCCTTTTCCTTTCACAGTGACCGTTCTATGACCATATCTTGCGCTCTCGGGCAAGTGATACCGAGAAGATATCTGCGAAAGTGACCGCCCGCCCGCGTCTTCGCGGACGCCGGCCGCCCGCCCGACGAACGGAGTTTACCCCGCCATGACCCGCGACAGATTTGACCCGTTCGCCCTGTATCTGGATCGCGATCGCGCCTTGGCGATCCTGCGCGAGGCGGTGTCGGGGGCCGAAGACGGCGAACTTTTTCTGGAACGTTCGGTCTCGGAGAGCCTGGTCTTCGACGACGGGCGGCTGCGCAATTCCGGCTATACAGCCGACCAGGGTTTCGGGCTGCGCGCCGTGCGCGGCGAGGTGACAGGATACGCCCATTCCACCGAGATTTCCGAGACATCGCTGCGCCGTGCCGCCCAGACCGCGCGACTGGCCGTGGGCCGGGGCGGCGCCGTGCTGGCCGATCCGGCGCCGATGCGGGCGCAACACCTTTATGCCGCCGCGGACCCGGCCGAGGGGATCCCCATCTCGCGCCGCATCGCCCTGCTGCGCGAGATCGACGACTACGCCCGGTCGCTGGATCCGCGGGTGGTGCAGGTTACCGTCTCGCTGGCCTCCTCGCTGCAGGAAATCGCCATCCTGCGCCCCGAAGGCGGTCTGGTCACCGATATCCGGCCCATGGCGCGACTGAATGTCGCGGTCATCGTCGAGAACAACGATCGCCGCGAATCCGGCGGTCACGGCGGCGGCGGCCGGGTTTCGCTGAAGGGCCTGATGCAGCCGGACCACTGGAAGAGCGCCGTGGACGAGGCGCTGCGGATCGCGCTGGTCAACCTGCGCTCGGTCCCCGCGCCCGCCGGGGTCATGGATGTCGTTCTTGGTCCCGGCTGGCCGGGCATCCTGCTGCACGAGGCCGTGGGCCACGGGCTTGAGGGAGACTTCAACCGCAAGAAGGCCAGCGCCTTCGCCGGGCTGATGGGCGACCGCGTCGCCGCGCCCGGCGTGACGGTGGTCGATGACGGCACCATCCCGGACCGGCGCGGCAGCATCGGCGTCGATGACGAGGGCACCCCGCCCGCCCGCAACGTGCTGATCGAGGACGGGATTCTGACGGGCTACATGCAGGATCGCCAGAATGCCCGCCTGATGGGGGTGGCGCCCACGGGCAACGGGCGGCGCGAAAGTTTCGCTCATGCGCCGATGCCGCGCATGACCAATACCTACATGCCCGGTGGCGATGCCGATCCGGCCGCGATCCTCGCCGATCTGAAGGACGGCATCCACGCGGTGGGATTCGGCGGCGGCCAGGTGGACATCACCAACGGCAAGTTCGTCTTTTCCTGCACCGAGGCCTATCGCGTGAAGGACGGCCGGATCGGCGATCCGATAAGGGGCGCGACGCTGATCGGGGACGGTGCGACGGCATTGCGGAAAATCCGCGCCATCGGCAACGACATGACGCTGGATCCCGGCATCGGCAATTGCGGCAAGCAGGGGCAATGGGTTCCTGTGGGCGTCGGCCAGCCGACCCTGATGATCGGCGGGCTGACGATCGGCGGCTCGGCCGCGTGAACGCGCCCGGCAGCGCAGAAACCCCCGTCCCGGTAACCTTGTATTAACCCTTGTTGCGCTAGGCTGGCCTCTGGATGAGACGGAGGCACCATGGATACCGGGTTCATTCCCTCGGACATGCCCAACAGCGCCGCGCCGGCGAAGGATGACGACCTCGACGTCCTGCGTCTCATCCGCTCGCGCCGGGTCGGACCGGCGACCTTTCATCGGCTGATGGCTCAACATGGCGGCGCCACGGCCGCGCTTGAGGCTTTGCCGGAAATCGCGGCCGAGGCCGGGATGACGGATTACGAAGCCTGTCCCGAAGGCGTGGCCGCGGCCGAACTGAATGCCGGGCGCAAGGCCGGGGCGCGGCTGATCCGCTGCGATTCCCCGCTGTATCCCGCCCAGTTGCGCCAGATCGACGGCGCACCGCCAATCCTGTGGGTGCGCGGCGATCCGGCATGGCTGTCGCGCAATCCGGTCGCTGTGATCGGGGCGCGCAACGCCTCGTCGCTGGGCCTGCGCATGGCGCGCGGGATGGCGGCAGGGCTGGGCGAGGCCGGGCATACGGTCGTCGCGGGCCTTGCCCGTGGCATCGACACCGCAGCCCACAACGCCGCCCTGGGCAGTGGCACCGTGGCGGTGATGGCGGGCGGCGTCGATGTCATCTACCCGGCTGAGAACGTCGTCCTGGCAGCCCAGATCGCCGAACAGGGTGTGCTGGTTTCGGAACAGGCGCCGGGGACCGAACCCGCCGCCCGGCATTTCCCGACGCGGAACCGAATCGTGTCGGGCCTGTCGCGCGCGGTCGTGGTGATCGAGGCCGCGCATCGGTCGGGCACGCTGATCACCGCAAGGAACGCGCTGGATCAGGGCCGCGAGGTCATGGCGGTGCCGGGCCACCCGATGGATGCCCGCGCTGCGGGCTGCAATGCACTGATCCGCGACGGAGCCTTGCTGGTGCGCAATTCCGCCGATGTGGCGGCGGCGCTGATGTCGCGGCCCGGCGAAGCCCCGGCGCGATCGACCGAATTGTCCGCAAACGCCGGCCCGATCCCGGCGCCCCGGTCTGCCGCCGGCGATGCCCAGCGATCGGCCACGCCGTCGCGGATCGCGGATCAGGGCGGGCCGGTCAACCTCGAATCGCGAATCCTGTCGCGCCTGACGCCCAGCCCGACCGAGGAAAACGACCTGATCCGCGATCTGGGCGTCCCCGCCGCCGCAGCCTGCGCGGCGATCCTGTCGCTGGAACTGCAGGGACGTCTGACGCGGCTGGCGGGCGGCAGACTGGCGCTGAGCTGATCATCGCCCCGCGCGACATCCCCCTGGCACGTCGTCCGCCGCGTTCTGGACCAAGCGGCGAATGCGGCCGGCCATCCCCCTTCGTCCAGGCCCCTGGGAGAAGCCGCTGACGCGACGGGCGTTGACACCGCCTCGGCACACAACCATGTTGCCGCCCCATTGCAGACACCCCCGAGGTCAGAATGCCCGTTGTCGTCGTCGAATCCCCGGCCAAGGCCAAGACCATCGAGAAATACCTCGGCGGCGACTATCGCGTGCTGGCCAGCTTTGGCCACGTCCGCGACCTGCCGCCCAAGGACGGCAGCGTCGATCCCGACAGTGAATTCGCGATGAAGTGGGAAATCGCCAGCGACAGCAAGAAGCACCTCAAGGCGATCCGCGACGCGCTGAAGGACGACCAGACTCTCATCCTTGCTACCGACCCCGACCGCGAAGGCGAGGCGATCAGTTGGCACCTGCTGGAGGCGCTGCAGCCGGCACTGAAAAAAGGCAGCGCGGTCAATCGCGTGACCTTCAACGCCATCACCAAGGCCGCGGTGACCGAGGCGATGAAGCAGCCGCGCCAGATCGACCAGCCGCTGGTCGATGCCTATCTGGCCCGCCGCGCGCTGGATTATCTGGTCGGCTTCAACCTGTCGCCCGTGCTGTGGCGCAAGCTGCCCGGCGCGAAATCGGCGGGTCGCGTCCAGTCCGTCTGCCTGCGCCTGATTGTCGATCGCGAGATGGAGATAGAGGCATTCAAGGCGCGCGAATACTGGTCCGTCCATGCCCGTCTTGCGACGCCGGGGGGACAGGAATACGACGCGCAACTCGTGTCGCTGGCCGGCTCGAAGCTGGACCGATTCGACCTGCCCGACGCCGAAAGGGCCGCGATGGCCGTCAGCGCGGTCACCAGCCGCGATCTGCGTGTCGCCAGCGTCACCGCCAAGCCCGCCAGCCGCAATCCCTGGCCGCCCTTCATGACCTCGACGCTGCAGCAAGAGGCCAGCCGCAAGCTGGGCATGGGCGCGCGGGCCTGCATGTCCACGGCGCAGCGTCTCTACGAGGCCGGTTTGATCACCTATATGCGGACCGACGGGATCGACATGGCCCCCGAGGCGGTGATGGCTGCCCGCGACGCGATCAAGACCAAGTTCGGCGAAAAATACCTGCCGAAATCGCCGCGCATGTACAAGAACAAGGCCAAGAACGCGCAGGAAGCCCATGAATGCATCCGCCCGACCGACATGATGCTGTCGCCGGACCGACTGAAGGTCAGCGCCGATGACCAGCGCAAGCTGTATGACCTGATCTGGAAGCGCACCATCGCCAGCCAGATGGAAGCCGCCAGGATGGAGCGCACGACAGCCGAAATCGAAAGCCCCGATGGCCAGGTCGGCCTGCGCGCGACCGGTCAGGTGATGCTGTTCGACGGTTTTCTGCGCGTCTATGACCAGGGCCGCGACGATGACGAGGGCGAAGACAGCGCCCGCCTGCCGGCGATCACCGAAGGCGAGGCCGCGAAACTGGTCGGCAAGGCGTTCGATGCCGAGTTCTCGAAGGCGCGGGACAAGGGCGACGATCTGCCCGAGGCGCCGCAGGGCCAGCGCGCCGCCCCCGGCCTTCTGGTCAACGACGCCGCCAGCACCGCCGCCCGCCAGCATTTCACCCAGCCCCCGCCCCGCTATACCGAGGCCACCCTGGTCAAGCGGATGGAGGAACTGGGCATCGGCCGTCCCTCGACCTATGCCAGCATCGTCACGACCATCCAGGACCGCGAATACGTCCGAAAGGACAAGAACCGGCTGATCCCCGAGGACAAGGGCCGGCTGGTCACGACCTTTCTGGTCAAGTATTTCCCGCGTTATGTCAGCTATGACTTCACCGCCGATCTGGAAAACGAACTGGATGAGATCAGCGCCGGCGATCTGGTCTGGCGCGAGGTTCTGGGCAGGTTCTGGAAGGATTTTTCAAAGGCGCTGGAGGGCACGTCCGAACTTCGCATCTCCGAGGTTCTGGAGGCGATCGACGATGCGCTGGCGCCGCATCTGTATCCGCCGCGCGCCGATGGCGGCGATCCGCGCGAATGCCCGCTTTGCGGCAGGGGCCGGCTGAACCTCAAGACCGCGCGGTCGGGGGGCGCCTTCATAGGCTGCACGAACTATCCCGAATGCCGCTATACCCGCCCCCTCTCCGCCCCCGATGGCGAGCAGCCGGTGGGCGACCGGGTGCTGGGTCATGACGATGGCGACGAGATCAGCCTGAAGACCGGGCGTTTCGGACCCTATGTGCAGCGGGGCGAGGCGACCGAAGAGGTGCCGAAGCCGCCTCGGGCCTCGATCCCCAAGGGCTGGGACGCGGCGACCATGGATCTGGAAAAGGCGTTGCGACTTCTGTCGCTGCCGCGCCCGGTCGGACCACATCCCGATGACGGCGTGATGATCGAGGCGGGGATCGGGCGCTATGGTCCCTATGTGAAGCATGATCGCAAATACGCCAACCTGCCGGATGTGGACGAGGTCTTTACCATCGGCATGAACCGGGCGGTCGAGGTGCTGGCGGCAAAGCAAACGCGCGGACGCGCCGCTGCGGCGGCACCGCTGAAGGAACTGGGTGATCATCCCGAAGGGGGTGCAATTCAGGTGATGAACGGGCGCTATGGCCCTTATGTCAAATGGGAAAAGGTCAATGCGACCCTGCCCCGCGAGGTTGCGCCCGAAGACATCACGATGGAGCAGGCGCTGGAGTTGATCTTGGCCAAGGCCGCGAAGAAGGGCACGAAGAAGGCATCGGCGGGAAAGTCCCCGGCAAGGAAATCCGCCACCAAGACCGCA
>NZ_DHXG01000065.1:45967-52296 GCF_002413585.1 Paracoccus sp. UBA5162 | reverse complement strand
AGACTGCCAAGACTGCCAAGAAGGCTGCCGTGAAAAAGCCCGCGGCCGGCAGGAAGTCCGCCGAATGACCCCGTCGGGCATGCCTCAGCCTGTCTCGGCCATCTCCGCGATGCCGGCTATCGCCTTCACGAACCGCGCGCGGACCGGCCCGGCATGGGGATTGTCATGCAGGATCGTCCGCAGCAGTTCAGGTGAATCCGCCTGAACCATCGCCACGGCCTCGACCAGCCGCCGGAAGCTTTCGGTGGTCAGCCTGTCGGGTATCGGTCCAATTCCCGACAAACCCTGCGCGATCAGATGCGTCAGCCCCTGCACCACGGCCATCTCGCGGTCATGTGCCTCTGGTGTGGTTGCCAGAACCCGCAATCCCAGCCTTCGCAGGAATGCCGCCGCTCGCCGGTGGCCGTCGCCGCGCAGCGGGCACCATGCGATGCGATGACCCGTCAGGCCCTCGCGCGCGCTTGCAGGCCCAAACAGCGGATGCGTGGCAACGATCTGGGCATGGTCGGGCAGGATGGCCTGCATCATCGTGGCAGGCAGCAGCTTGACCGAAGCCACATCAATGACCATCGCGCCGGGGCGAAGATGGGGCGCGATGATGTGCAGCACGGACCGCATCTGCGACAGCGGCACGGACAGAACGATGATGCGGCAGCGCGCGGCCTGCGCAAGATCGACCTGCAACAGGTCGTTGACCAACAGCACGGGGTCGCAGACGCACAATGTCATGTGATCGCGCAAATGGCGGGCGATCAACTGGCCGAAGGCTCCGAAGCCGATGATCGAAAGATGGGGACAGTCGGGATTGGACATGGGGACGACCCTGGATTTCGGCGCAGGCTCGTGGTGATGTCATCCGGTCAACCGCTTCCCCGCGCGGTTGACATGGCTCTGCCCCCGCTATGTCAGCGGGCGATAAGAGATCGCAGAGATGGCGCGGATGCGGTTCATCCATCATGATTGCCACCGGTCGGGTCGGCAGGTCAAGTCGCGGCACGAACAGGGTGTGGCCTGATTGACACGGATTGCCCTGCGGGCCATGACTTTCATCGAAACCGGATCCATGAGGGGAGGGCCGATGAAAAAGGTCTATGACAACGCGGCCGAGGCGCTGGACGGTCTTTTGAAGGACGGGATGTTCATCTCGGCCGGAGGCTTCGGGCTGTGCGGCATACCCGAATTGCTGATCGACGCCATCGTCGATAGCGGCGTAAAGGATCTGACCATCGCCAGCAACAATTGCGGCGTGGACGGGTTCGGCCTGGGCAAGCTGCTGGACACCAAGCAGATCAGGAAGATGATCAGTTCTTACGTCGGCGAGAACGCGGAATTCATGCGTCAGTATCTGTCGGGCGAACTGGAGCTGGAATTCAACCCGCAAGGCACGCTTGCCGAACGGATGCGCGCGGGCGGCAGCGGCATTCCGGGCTTCTACACCAAGACCGGCGTCGGCACCCAGATCGCCGATGGCAAGGAAGTTAAGGTCTTCGACGGCGAGGAATACATCCTCGAGCGCGGCATCGTCGCCGACCTGGCCATTGTGAAAGCCTGGAAGGCCGATGACACCGGCAATCTGGTGTTCCGCAAGACGGCACGGAACTTCAATCCGCCCGCCGCGATGTCCGGCAAGGTTTGCGTGGTCGAGGTCGAGGAGATCGTCGAGCGCGGCGCGCTGGATCCCGACTGCATCCACCTGCCCGGCATCTATGTGCACCGGATCATCCAGGGCCCGCACGAGAAGCGCATCGAGAAGGTCACCACCCGCAAGAAGGAAACCGCGTAATGGCATGGGATCGCGACCAGATGGCCGCCCGCGCGGCCGAGGAACTGGAAGACGGAATGTATGTCAACCTCGGGATCGGCATCCCGACGCTGGTGGCCAATTACACCGGCGACAAGGACATCACGCTGCAATCGGAAAACGGCATGCTGGGCATGGGGCCTTTCCCCTATGAGGGCGAGGAAGATCCCGACCTGATCAACGCCGGCAAGCAGACCATCACCGAGCTGAACCGCACGTCTTATTTCGACAGCGCGACCAGCTTCGGCATGATCCGCGGCGGCAAGATCGCGGCGGCGATCCTCGGCGCGATGGAGGTGGCCGAAAACGGCGATCTGGCGAACTGGATGATCCCCGGGAAGCTGGTCAAGGGCATGGGCGGCGCGATGGATCTGGTCGCGGGCGTCAAGCGCGTGATCGTGGTCATGGACCACACCAACAAGGCCGGCGAATCAAAGCTGCTGAAATCCTGCACGCTGCCCCTGACCGGCAAGGCCGTGGTGGACCGGATCATTACCAACCTGGGCGTGCTGGATGTGGTCGAGGGCGGCCTGAAGATCGTGGAGACCGCCGATGGCGTGACCGAGGACGAGATCCGCGCCGCGACCGAGGCAACGATCGTCGGCTGATCCGGGATAGACCGGCGGCGGAGGCAGGGGGCGTTGCCCCCCGTCGCCGTTCCGGCGACTTCCCCCAGGATATTTGGGCCAAGGCAAAGGGACCGGCGGAGGTTTCGATGGATCCTGACCGGATTGCGGCGCTGTTCACGCGCCAGGATGGATCGTTTCTGTGCGCGCGATGGGGGCGACCGGTCGCGCCGGTCGCGTTCGGGCTGGCCGAGGAAAGCCTCGACATCTTTCGGGCCGCAATCCGGGCCGGCTTTGCCCATGCCGGACATCCCGTGACCGAGACCGACCCCGAGATGGGCAGCAACCTGATGCTGTTCTTCATGCGCGACTGGCAGGAATTGCAGGGCGTGCCGGATCTGGATCTTCTGACGGGCCAGGATGGGTTGCCCGGGCGGCTGGCCGGGCTAAAGGCCGATCAATACCGGATTTTTCGCTTTGATGCCGATGGCGGCATCCGGGCCTGTCTGCATTTCGTGCGGATGTCGGGCGCGTTGGGCGATGCGCATCCGGCGCAGCTTGCCGAGGCGCTGACCATGCGCAGCGCGCTGAGCTTCGCGCGCGACGTTGCGCCCTCGACGGATCTCGCGGCGCTGATCCGGGCGGCCTATGACCCGATCCTGCCGGTGGCAGCGCAGGATCCCAGCCATGCCCTGCGTCTGTCGGCAAGGATCGCGCGGACCTGATGCGGCCCGCGCGACAGCGCGCGGAACGCGCGCATCCGTCCAGCGACAGCGACCGGCACGGAGTTTGTCCGTGCCGCCCCCTTCGCCCGCCGAACGGGCGATTGCGGGTATTCCGACCCCGTCCTAGGATAGCTGCCATGAGCCATTCCATGATCCTGCGCGTCTATTACGAGGATACCGATCTTGCCGGGATCGTCTATTATGCCAATTACCTCAAATTCATCGAGCGCGGACGCTCGGAATGGTTGCGCGCCCTGGGGATCGATCAGGCCGCGCTGAAACGGCAGGCGGGCCTGGTCTTCGCCGTGCGCCGGATCGAGGCGGATTATCTGCGGCCGGCGCGGTTCGACGATCTGGTACAGGTCGCGACCCGCCTCGACATGCTCAGCGCCGCGCGAATCGTGATGGATCAGACCGTCACGCGCGACGGCGAGGTGCTGTTCGCCGCCCGCGTGACCATCGCTTGTCTGGACGCGCGCGGACGGCCGACGCGCCTGCCCGCACCGCTTGCCGCCATCCTGCGGAAGGCCGATGACTGAGCCGCGCCGCATCGCCATGTGGTCGGGGCCGCGCAATCTTTCGACGGCGATGATGCGCAGCTTCGGTGCCCGTCCCGATTGTGTCTGCGTGGACGAACCGTTCTATGCCCATTATCTGTCGCAGACCGGCCTGCCCCATCCGATGCGGGATCAGGTGATTGCCAGCCAGCCCACCGATTGGCGCATTGTGCTGCCCGGATTGACCACCGATCCGGCGGCCGCGCCGGTGCAGTATCAGAAGCATATGGTTCAGCACATGCTGCCCGGCATGGACCTGGGCTGGACCGGGACCGTCACCAATGTCTTCCTGATCCGCGAACCCGAGCGTGTCGTGGCCTCTTTCGCGGCCAAGCGCGGTCTGCCCGACCCGGCCGAGCTGGGTTTCGCCCGTCAGTGGAGCATGTTTCGCGAGATGGCCGAACGCGGCGCCGCGCCCATCGTGATCGACAGCGCCGATATCCGCCGCGATCCTCGTCGCGCGCTGCGGGCATTATGCGCCGCGATCGACCTGCCCTGGACCGAGGCCATGTTGTCCTGGCAGGCCGGCCCGCATCCCGAGGATGGCGTCTGGGGTGCGGTCTGGTACGATGCGGTCAATCGCTCGAACGGCTTTGGCGGGCCCGAGGGGCCCGGTCCCGAACTGGACGGGCCGTTGGCGGATCTGGCCACCCGGCTGCGTCCGGATTACGAAGCCATCGCGGCGCATCGGCTGGTGCTTTCCGGCAGGTGACGCCATTGTGTTGCGGCAGGGGGCTGCAAGATTTGATAAAGAGAGGCTAGAAGGCCGGCGATCCGTGCCAGCCGGTCCGGCAGACCGGCGGGTTCTGGATGATTCGACCAAGGCCCGGAAGATGAGGCAGTGACGATGGAACCCATTCAGGCCGCCCAGGCCCTCGATTTTTCGCTTCTGGCGCTGTTTGCCCGTGCGTCATTGACCGTGAAGGTGGTGATGGTGCTGCTGATCGTCGCCTCGGTCTGGTCTTGGGCGATCATCATCCAGAAATTCCTGGCCTTCGCCGCCGCAAGGCGCGAGCAAATCCGCTTCGATCGCGCCTTCTGGTCCGGCGAGCCGCTGGACGATGTCTATGACCGGCTGGGCGAGACGCCCTCGGGCGCGACCGAACGGGTCTTTGCCGCCGGCATGACCGAATGGCGGCGCAGCCACCGCGATGACGGCGCACTGATCCCCGGCGGCACGCAGCGGATCGACCGCGCCATGAACGTCGCCATCCAGCGCGAGGAAACGCGCCTGTTCCGGGGCCTGTCCTTTCTGGCCACCGTCGGCTCGACCGCGCCCTTCATCGGCCTGTTCGGCACCGTCTGGGGCATCAAGACCGCATTCGAAGGTATCGCCATGTCACAGGATACCAGTCTTGCCGTCGTCGCACCCGGCATCGCCGAGGCCCTGCTGGCGACGGCGCTTGGCCTGCTGGCCGCCATCCCCGCCGTCGTGTTCTACAACAAGCTTTCGGGCGACGCCGAACGGGTGACCGGCAACTGGGAGGCGTTTTCGGACGAGTTCTCGACGCTGCTGTCGCGCCAGCTGGACAGCGAGGTCTGATCCGCGATGGCCGACGTCGTCAAAAGGATCAGCCGAAGGAAAAGCGGGCGGCGGCGCAACGCGCCGATGTCCGAGATCAACGTGACGCCCTTCGTGGATGTCATGCTGGTCCTGCTGGTGATCTTCATGGTCGCCGCGCCGCTGATGACGGCCGGGGTGCCGCTGAACCTGCCCCGGACCGCCGCGACCGCCGTGCCGACCGAGCCCGAGGAACCGCTGGTGATCTCGATCCCCGCGGAGGGACAGATCACGCTGATGAACAATCCCCTCGCTGACAATCAGATCGTGGCCCGGCTGCGCGCCGTACTGGCCGAACGTCAAAGCGACCGCATCTTCCTGCGCGCCGATGGCACCATTCCCTATGCCAGGGTGGTGCAGGTCATGGGCGCGCTGAATGCCGCAGGACTTACCAATATCGTGCTGGTCACCGATCCGGGCGGCCCGCGCATGGATGGCTGATTTCATGCAGGATGACCGCGAATCCCGCATCGGCTGGTGGATCTCGGGCGGCGCACATGCCGCGCTGATCCTGTGGGCGGTGCTGGGCGGGGTCTTCTTCCGGCCGCAGCCCTCGACGCCGTTGCGCACGACCCAGGTCGCCACGATGAGCGGCGACGACTTCGAGGCGCTGGCCGCGGCCTCGCGCGGGGCCGGTCCTGTGGCTCGGGAGGCCACCGCGGTCGCAGCGATGCCCCCGCCCGAAGTCGAACAGGACAAGGCAGCCGCCCCCGCCGGCGCCAGTGCCCCCGATCCGCAGGATGCGGCACAGGCGCTGGCCCGGCCGGACGCGGCCGAGCGCCAGCCCGATCTCAGCGATTTCGAGGCGCGGCCGCCGGTGACGGTCGCGACCGACCTGCCTGAACCCGTCCCGGCGCCGGACAGCGCCGCCGAAACCGCGCCCAGACGCCCCGCCACGCCGGACGCTCCGACGGCCGAGGGCCAGCCTGCCCGTCCGCAAGCGCCGGTCCCGGACGCCCCGGCCGTGCCGGTCGCGCCGCGCTCGGAACTCGCGCTGGACCGCTCGAGCCTGCCGCGTCTGCGGCCCGATGGCCTGGTCGAGGAACGCAATGCCCGCCTCGCCGCGCAAGAGGCCGCGCGCCAGGCGGCGGCCGAGGCCGCGCGGGCCGAGGCCGAGGC
>NZ_DHXG01000065.1:34105-45643 GCF_002413585.1 Paracoccus sp. UBA5162 | reverse complement strand
AGGCCGAGGAACAACGACTGGCGGCCGAACGCGAAGCCGCCCGGGAGGCTCGGCGTCAGGCCGCCGAACAGGCGGCCCGCGACGAGGCCGAGGCCAGGGCCGCAGCCGAAGCGCGCCAGGCCGAGCAACGGCGGCAGGCGGCCGAAGCGCAAGCCCGCGAGGAAGAGCGCCGCGCCGCAGCCGAAGCGCAGGCGCAGGCGCAGGAACAGGCCCGCCAAGAACGGCAACGCCGCGAGGCCGAGGCCCGCGCCGCCGAGGAACGCCGCGCCGCCGAGGCAAAGGCCGAGCAAGAGCGCCGCGCCGCCGAAACCAGGGCCCGCGCCGAGGCCCAGCGGCGCGCCGAACAGGAGCGGCAGGCAGAGGCCGAACGACAGGCGGAAGAAGAACGGCGGGCCGAGCAAGAGCGGCAGGCAGAGGCCCGGGCCGCGCGCGAACAGGCGCAGCGCGAGGCGGAAGAACGCCGCGCCGCAGCGGCAGCCGAGGCCGCCGAACAGGCCCGGGCCGACAGAAAGGCGCTGGAGGATGCAGTGCGCGAAGCGGGCCAGACCGGGGCCGGCGGGGCCGAGACGGCCTCGACCGGGGATACGGCGGGTGGCGACCGCCAGCGGATCGATGGAGGCAGCGGCGCCTCGGCCGATCAGGATCCGCTTGCCGCGGCCCTGGCCGGGGCACTGTCGCAGGGCACCGAGGGCGGCGGGCAGGACGCGACCAGCGCCGATCCCCTGCAGCTTGCGCCGACACCGATCAGGCCCACGCCGCTGCCCGATCCCGCCCGGGAACCGGGTGCTGATGCGGGCGGGCCCGGCAACCCGCCGATGGGTGAGCCCCTGTCGCTGTCCGAGAAGGACGGACTGAAATTTGCGATCCAGGATTGCTGGAACGTGGGTGCGCTGTCGGTCGAGGCATCGCGGATGACGGTCTCGGTCGGCTTCTCGATGACGCCCGATGGCCGTCCCGAACCCGCCAGTCTGCGCATGGCGGATTACCGGGGCGGTTCGGAAACCGCCGCCCGGCAGGCCTTTGACGTGGCCCGGCGGGCCATCCTGATGTGTGGACGCGCAGGCTTTGCCCTGCCGTCCGGAAAATATGGCCGTTGGCGCGATGTCGTCGTGGACTTCCGCCCCGACGGCGTCGGGTTTGAATGATGCGCGTCGCGGCTTTCCGTCGCGCGCCATGAACGGTAGAAAGGACGCCATGTTCCGCCGCCTGACCCTGACCCTGACCGCCTCGCTGGCGCTTGCCGCGCTGACCCCCGCCCTGGTCGCAGCGCAGGATGCCGGCCCCCTGCGTATCGAGATCACCGATGGCGTGGTCGAGCCGATGTCGATCGCCATCCCGGCCTTCTTCGGCGATGACGAGGTGGCGCGGAAGGTGCGCGAGGTCGTGGCCGACGATCTGACCGGCACCGGCCTGTTCCGCGAAATCCCCGCCGATGCGCAGACCGCAAAGCGCGGCAGCTTCACCGAGCCCGTGTCCTACGAAGACTGGCGGGCTGTAAACGCGCAGGCACTGGTCAGCGCCGAAGTCACCCGCCAGGGCGAGGATATCAGCGTCAAGTTCCGCCTGTTCGATGTCTTTGCGGGCCAGCCCCAGGGCGATGGAATGCAGTTCGACGCCCGCGCGGGCGATTGGCGACGTGCCGCCCACAAGATCGCCGATCAGGTCTATTCACGGCTGACCGGTGAAAGCCCGTATTTCGACAGCCGCGTGGCCTTCGTCCAGGAAACCGGGCCGAAGGACGCAAGGATCAAGCGGATCGGGGTGATGGATTACGACGGGGCGAACCCGCTGTGGATGACCGATTCGTCCTCGCTGGTTCTGGCGCCGCAATTTTCCGCCGACGGTCGTCAGATTGTCTATACCAGCTTCGAATCGGGATTTCCGCAGCTTCGCATCCTCGATGTCGCCTCGGTCCAGTCGCGTCCGGCGACGCAGGGAGGCGACAGCATGGCATTCGCACCGACCTTCAGCCCCGATGGCCGCTGGATCGCCTATTCGCTGGAAAGGAACGGCAATACCGATATCTGGCTGATGGACGCGGCGACCGGCGCCCAGAGACCGCTGACCGAAGCGCCTTCGATCGAAACCTCGCCCAGTTTCAGCCCCGATGGCAAGCGGATCGTCTTCGAATCCGATCGCTCGGGGACGCCCCAACTCTATATCGTGGGAATCGATGGCGGCGAGCCGACGCGGATCAGCTTTGGCGAAGGTCGCTACGGATCGCCCGCCTGGTCGCCCAAGGGCGACATGATCGCCTTCACCCACCAGGAGGGTGAAAAGTTTTTCATCGGGATCATGCGCACCGATGGATCGGAAGAGAAGAAATTGACCGAATCGTTTCTTGACGAGGGGCCGACCTGGGCCCCCAATGGCCGCGTCGTGATGTTCACGCGGGTGACGCCGGGCGGAAACGGCCAGCCCCGGCTGCATTCCGTGGATATCACGGGCCGCAACATGCGACCGCTGAACCTTGACTTTGCCGCCTCGGACCCGTCTTGGGGTCCGTTGATGCCATGATCCATGCCCGACGCCGCCCGGAGGATGCCCGCGATGAATATCTGGATGAAAGCCGCCTCTGCCGCCTGCCTTCTGCTTCTTGGTGCCTGCACCCAGCCGGCGCCGACACCGCAGCAGCAGGTCTATGATCCCTATGCCAATAACGGGGCGGGCGCGCAGTATCAGGGCCAGCTTTCGGGTGGAACGCTGGGCGCCGAGGCGACGGCGGATTATTTCCGCACCAGCGTCGGCGACACGGTTCTGTTTCCGGCCGAACAGACGACCTTGACCTCGGACGCGCGCGCCACGCTGTCGCGACAGGCGCAGTGGCTGAACCGGAACACCAACTTTTCGGCCGTGGTTCAGGGTCATGCCGAAGAAACCGGCACCCGTGAATACAACCTCGCGCTCGGCGCCCGCCGCGCCAGCGCAGTTCAGGAATACCTGATCGCGCAAGGCGTCGAGGCCGGCCGCATCCGCACCGTCAGCTTCGGCAAGGAACGTCCGCTCGCGGTCTGTTCGGACGAGGCCTGCTATGCCAAGAACCGGCGCGCCGTGACCGTGGTCAGCGACAGCGGGGCCGGTTCGTGATGCGCCGCACCCTTGCCGCAGCCGGCCTGGCGGTGCTGTTGGCGCTGCCGCTTGCCGCCCGGGCGGATCAGGACCCGACCCTGGCCGATCTGCGCGCCGAACTGTCCCAGGTGCGCGCCGAGCTGCAGTCGCTTCGCGCCCAGCTTGTCGCGTCGGGCGCGGCTGGGTTTCGGGCCGCAGGGGGCGATTCGGCCATCGACCGCATGAACGCGATGGAAACGCGCCTGGCGCGGCTGACCGACAGGACCGAACAGGTGCAGAACCGGATCAACGGGGTGCTGGCCGAATCGAAGCGGCGCATGGACGATCTGGAATTCCGCCTTTGCGAGATGGACGAGACCTGCGATCTGTCCGCGCTGATGACGCCCGACGCGCAGGGCGAGGGCGGCACCGGCACGCCCTCGGCGCTGGCACCGGCCGCGCCCGCCGATCGCGGCGCAGGCGCGGCGGGCAAGCCCGCCACGGCGGCCGAGCAGGCCGATTTCGATGCCGCCCGGCAGGTCATGAACAGCGGCGATTTCGCCCGCGCGGCCCAGATGTTCGGC
Source organism: Paracoccus sp. UBA5162 (assembly GCF_002413585.1). Taxonomy (NCBI): domain Bacteria; kingdom Pseudomonadati; phylum Pseudomonadota; class Alphaproteobacteria; order Rhodobacterales; family Paracoccaceae; genus Paracoccus; species Paracoccus sp. UBA5162. Next base: position 42,011 of record NZ_DHXG01000065.1, on the reverse strand, counting down.
GCAGTGGCCGAAAAACATGCCGGCGGGCCGTTGACCGCCGAGGCGCTGTTCCTTCGTGGCGCGGCGCTGGACAGCGCGGGCGATGAGCATGGCGCGGCCGCCGCCTGGCTGGAAGGCTTCGCCGCCGATCCCGAAAGCCCGCGGGCGGCCGAAAGCCTGCTGGGCATCGCGCGTGTCGTGGCCAACGACGATCCGACCGCCGCCTGTCTTTATCTGGCCGAGATTCCGGCCCGCTTTCCAGGCACCCCGCCCGCGGTCGAGGCAGAAACCCGCATGTCCAGGCTGGCCTGCGGCGCCAACGATCTGGGCGGCGGCGATCCGGGCCTGAGCGTCGAGATCGATCCCGAGGCAATGGCCGACATGATCGAGCAGCAACAATGAGTCCCGCGCCGTGACATCGGCCGCGGCCGATCCAGCCGCCCGCATCCGCGCCACGCTGGACCGACTGGCGGGCGACATGCCCGCCATCGGGCTGGCGGTGTCGGGCGGCGGCGATTCGGTCGCGCTGATGCATGTCGCGGCCGAATGGGCGCGCGGCCGCACGATCATGGTCGCCACCGTCGATCACGGGCTGCGCGCCGAAAGCGCCGAAGAGGCCCGGCAGGTCGCCCGTGGCGCCCGTCTTCTGGGCTTGAAACACGCCACGCTTCTGTGGCGGCGCGAGACCGAGGCGGGCAACCTGATGGCCCGCGCCCGCGACGCGCGATTGCGGCTGCTGGCCGGCTGGGCGGGCCGAAACGATCTTTCGGCGGTGGCGCTTGGCCATACCGCCGACGATCAGGCCGAGACATTGATGATGAGGCTGGCCCGCGGATCGGGGATCGACGGACTGGCGGCGATGACCGAATGGCGCGACGCTTTCGGAATGCGCTGGCTGCGCCCGATGCTGGGCTGCGGACGGGCCGAACTGCGCGACTGGCTGCGTGGACGCGGCATTGCATGGGCCGACGATCCCGGCAACGAGAACGAGGATTTCGAACGCATCCGCATCCGCAAGGCGATAGAGGCGACGGGGCTGGACGTCCCTGCCCTCGCCCGCGCCGCCGCCCATATCGGCGAGGCCCGCGATGCCTTGTCCCATTACGCGGCTCTGGCCGCACGGGACGCCGATATCGCGAATGGCCGCATCATCCTGTCGCGCCGCGTTCTGGGGGATGCGCCGTCCGAGATCCGGCGCCGCCTTCTGGTCGCCTCCTGCCGCTGGGTGACGGGGGCCGATTATCCGCCACGCCGCGCCACCGCCATGCATGCGCTGGCGGCGGTCGCGAATGGCAGCCGGGTCACGCTGGATGGCGCGCTGCTGGACCCCTCGGGCGACGATCTGCGGATCGGCCGCGAACCCGCCGCCGCCCGGCGCGCCAGGCCCCTGACCGAAGACGGCATCTGGGACCGCCGCTGGCACGTCGAGGGGCTGCGCCCCGGCCAGCGCGTCGAGGCGCTTGGCATGGATGCACTGGCGGCGGTAAAATGGCGCATGTCGGGCCTGTCTCGGGATGGTGCCGCCGCCAGCCCGGCGGTCCGTCAGGGCGATGCGCTGATCGCCGCGCCGCTGCTGCGCGCGGCGCCGCCCCTCCGTCTCCGCCCGGTCCGGGGCGCGGCGGATTTCCGCACCCTGGTCATGGCGCATTGAACCTCGGCCGATAATCCCTATTTTCAGTGAAAATCGATTTCCGTCGGAGGACCCCTCTTGGGCAACGCACGCAATCTGGCCTTCTGGGTCGTCCTGTTCCTGATGATCCTTGCGCTGTTCAATCTGTTCAGCGACGGGGCGTCGACGATGAACAGCCGCCAGATCAGCTATTCCGATTTCATCGAGCGGGTGGACAAGGATCAGGTCAGCGCCGTCACCATCGATGGCGAGGACGTGGTGATCACCGGCACCGACGGCCAGCAATATTCGACCGTGCGTCCGCAGGGCGAGGAAATCGCCGACAAGCTGATCGCCAAGAACGTCAATGTGAAGGTCGTCAAGCAGCAGCAATCGGGCATCATGTCGATGCTGGGCGTCTGGCTGCCCTTCATCCTGCTGATCGGGGTCTGGATCTTCTTCATGAACCGGATGCAGGGGGGTGGCAAAGGCGGCGCGATGGGTTTCGGCAAATCGCGCGCCAAGCTTCTGACCGAAAAACATGGCCGCGTGACCTTTGACGACGTGGCAGGCATCGACGAGGCCAAGGAGGAACTGGAAGAGATTGTCGAATTCCTGCGCAACCCGCAGAAATTCAGCCGCCTTGGCGGCAAAATCCCGAAAGGCGCGCTGCTTGTCGGCCCTCCGGGCACCGGCAAGACGCTTCTGGCGCGCGCCATCGCGGGCGAGGCCGGCGTGCCGTTCTTCACAATCTCTGGTTCGGATTTTGTCGAGATGTTCGTGGGCGTCGGCGCCTCCCGCGTGCGAGACATGTTCGAACAGGCCAAGAAAAGCGCGCCCTGCATCGTCTTCATCGACGAGATCGACGCGGTGGGCCGCGCCCGCGGCGTGGGCATCGGCGGGGGCAACGACGAACGCGAACAGACCTTGAACCAGCTTCTGGTCGAGATGGACGGTTTCGAGGCCAATGAAGGAATCATCATCGTCGCCGCGACCAACCGCAAGGACGTGCTGGACCCCGCACTGCTGCGTCCGGGCCGCTTCGACCGTCAGATCCACGTTCCGAACCCCGACATCAAGGGCCGCGAGAAGATCCTGTCGGTTCACGCCCGCAAGGTGCCGGTCGGCCCCGATGTGGATCTGCGCATCATCGCCCGTGGCACGCCCGGCTTTTCCGGCGCCGACCTGATGAACCTGGTGAACGAGGCGGCATTGACCGCTGCCCGCATCGGCCGCCGTTTCGTGTCGATGGAAGACTTCGAAAGCGCCAAGGACAAGGTGATGCTGGGGGTCGAGCGGCGCAGCATGGTGCTGACACCCGAACAGAAGGAAAAGACCGCCTATCACGAGGCCGGTCACGCCATCGTCGGATTGTCGTTGCCGAAATGCGATCCGGTCTACAAGGCGACGATCATTCCGCGCGGCGGCGCGCTTGGCATGGTGGTCAGCCTGCCGGAAATGGACCGGCTGAATTTCCACAAGGACGAGGCCAAGCAGAAACTGGCCATGACCATGGCGGGGAAGGCCGCCGAGATCATCAAATACGGCGAGGATGGTGTGTCGAACGGCCCCGCCGGCGATATCCAGCAGGCCAGTCAACTGGCCCGGGCCATGGTCATGCGGTGGGGCATGTCGGACAAGGTCGGCAATATCGACTATGCCGAGGCGCATGAGGGCTATTCCGGCAATACCGGCGGTTTCTCGGTCTCGGCCGCGACCAAGGAACTGATCGAGGAAGAGGTCCGCACCCTGATCGAGGAAGGTTATCAGGAGGCCCGCCGGATCCTGATCGAGAAGGAAGAGGAATACGAGCGTCTCGCCAAGGGCTTGCTGGAATACGAGACGCTGACCGGGGAAGAGATCGGCAAGGTCATCCGCGGCGAACAGCTTGGCGGCGATGACGACATGCCGGGAAGCTCGATCCCCTCGGTCACATCGATCCCGAAGGCCGGAAAACCCGCGCCCGGCGGTGATCCCGCCCCGGCCTGAGGATTCTCGACCAGGAACAGGACGATTCCCCCCGGCCCTCATGATGGGCCGGTTTTTTTTTGCAGGCTCGCCGCCGGATCGGCATCTGGCAGGCCGGTGATTGATTTCGACCTTCAGCGCGAAACCCCTTTCCCCGCGCAGGCCAGGCCCGGCCGAGACCCGCACGCTGCCGGCGGCTTCGTGACAAAGCGAGCCAAGCCGCGCAGCGCCTGCGGCTCTTGCACCCGCCTGCCCGCCGGTGCATGTCCAAGGTCAGATGACCCGCACCGATGACATCCCCGACATGCCCGCCCTGCGCGCCCGAATCGACGCCCTGGACGCGCAGTTGATCGCATTGTTCGCCGAACGCAGCGCGCTGATCGACCGCGCCGCTCGGATCAAGGCGGAACGCGGACTTCCCGCGCGGATCGACTGGCGGGTCGAGGAAGTCGTCGCAAATGCACGCCGCAATGCCGCCGATGCGGGACTGGACGGCGCACTTTTCGCGCAAATCTGGCGCCAGCTGGTGGACGCCGCCATCGACCAGGAAGAACGCCACCTCAACGGAGACCGTCCATGACCGCCCATCTGATCGACGGCAAGTCCTTCGCCGCCACCCTGCGCGACCGCATCACGGCCGAAGTCGCCGCGCTTGCGGATCGCGGCATCACTCCGGGCCTGGCCGTGGTGCTGGTGGGCGAGGATCCGGCCAGCCAGGTCTATGTCCGTTCCAAAGGCAGGCAGACCCGCGAGGTCGGCATGAATTCCTACGAACACAGGCTGCCAGCCGAGACGACCGAGGCCGACCTTCTGGCGCTGATCGCGCGGCTGAACACCGATCCGGCCGTAAACGGAATCCTCGTGCAACTGCCCCTGCCCGGTCACATGAACGAGGCCGCGATCATCAACGCGATCGACCCGGCCAAGGATGTGGACGGGTTCCACATCCTCAACGCCGGGCGGCTGGCGACGGGACAGAAGGCCATGGTGCCCTGCACGCCGCTGGGCTGCCTGATGCTGCTGCGCGACCGATTGGGCAGCCTGTCCGGCCGTCACGCCGTGGTCATCGGCCGATCCAACATTGTCGGCAAGCCGATGGCGCAATTGTTGCTGCGCGACAGCGCCACAGTGACCATCGCCCATTCCCGCACCCGTGATCTGCCGGTGCTCTGCCGTCAGGCCGATATCCTGATCGCCGCCGTGGGCCGGCCGCATTTCATCAAGGGCGACTGGATCAAACCCGGCGCGACGATCATCGATGTTGGCATCAACCGCTCCGATGACGGCCTGGTCGGCGATGTGGATTTCGCGGCGGCGCGCAATGTCGCCGCCGCGATCACGCCGGTTCCGGGCGGTGTCGGTCCGATGACCATCGCCTGCCTTCTGGCCAATACGCTGACGGCGACCGCGCGCGCGAACGGCCTGCCCGACCCGGAAGGGCTGACACCCTGATCGGAGATGCCGGGCCGCAGGCTTCTTCGTTGCAAAAATACCCGGCCCGGCACGCCGCTGCGCGCCAGGCTGCTAGACGGGAATCATCGTGCCCTGCAACACCGCAACATGCTTTCGCGCCGTGCCGGTTTCAGCCCAGATATCGGCCGCCACGACCATGATCCGCCGTCCGGCCCGGATCACCCGTCCCTCTGCCAGCAGCCGCTGACCCAGGGCCGGTGACATCAGGTTGATCTTCATCTCGACCGTCATCACCTCGCGGTCCGCCGGCATCAGGGTCAGCGCCGAATAGCCCGCCGCCGAATCGCCGATCGAGAAGGCCAGCCCGGCATGGCCCGCGCCTTGCTGCTGAAGCGCGCCGGGCAGGATCGGCGCCTCGATCGCGACCCGCCCCTCGGCAATCCTCTGCAGCCGCGCGCCAAGGGTCTGCATCATCGTCTGCCGCGAGAAACTGTCGCGGATCCGGTTCTCGAACTCAGTCATGAAAAAGCCCGCCCTGCCTAGCCGCCTTCGGCGCATCCAGCCCCAGATGACGCCAGGCCCGCGCCGCCAGTTGCCGTCCCCGGGGCGTGCGCGCGATCAGCCCCTGTTGCAGCAGATAGGGCTCGATCACCTCCTCGATGGCATCGCGGCTTTCCGACAGCGCGGCCGACAATGTCTCGACGCCGACCGGCCCGCCCGCATAATGTTCGGCCATCAGCGTCAGATAGCGACGGTCCGCCCCGTCAAGGCCCAGATCGTCCACGCCCAGCCTTGTCAGCGCCGCGTCCGCGATCTGCCGGGTCAGCCTGCCATCGCCCTCGACCAGCGCGAAGTCGATCACCCGACGCAGCAGGCGCCCCGCGATGCGCGGCGTGCCCCGGGCGCGGCGGGCGATTTCCAGGGTCCCGTCGGGATCGGCCTCGATCGCCAGCAACCGCGCGCCGCGCTGGACGATCAGGTCCAATTCGGCCATCTCGTAGAATTGCAGCCGGGTCGGAATGCCGAAACGGTCCCGCAGCGGCGTCGTCAGCAAGCCCAGCCGGGTCGTGGCGCCAACCAGCGTGAAGGGCTGCAATTCGATGCGGACGGTGCGCGCGGCCGGGCCTTCGCCGATCACCAGATCCAGTTCGAAATCCTCCATCGCCGGATACAGGACCTCCTCGACGACCGGATTCATGCGGTGGATCTCGTCGATGAACAGCACGTCGCGCGCTTCCAGATTGGTCAGGATCGCCGCCAGATCGCCCGCGCGCGCCAGCACCGGCCCCGAGGTCATGCGGAAATTCACGCCCAGTTCGCGGGCCATGATCTGCGCCAGCGTCGTCTTGCCCAGCCCCGGAGGACCGAAGAACAGGGTATGGTCCATCGCCTTGCCGCGCATCTTCGCGCTGTCGATGAAAACGCGCAGGTTTGCCCGCGCATCGGCCTGTCCGACGAAATCGGTCAGGGCCTGCGGGCGCAGGGCACGATCTTCCGATTCGCCTTCCAGCGGTTCGGGACGCAGGTTGGGATCGGACCGGATCATCCGCGTCCCCAGGGGCCGGCGTCCCGCCGCCCGGTCACCGGAATGCGCGAGGGCGGCGTCTCGCCCTCCATCGCGCGAAGCCGCGCGATACGGTCCTCGGTCGGCGGATGGGTGGCGAAAAGACGGTCCATGCGCAATCCGCGCAGCGGGTTGATGATGAACATCGAGGCCGCGGCCGGGTTTCTTTCGGCCGGGACATTCGTGCTGCGGCCCGCCATCTGCGCGATCTTGGCCAGCGCCGAGGCCAGCGCGTCGGGTCGGCCGCAGATCCGGGCACCGGCGCGGTCGGCCTCGTATTCGCGTGTACGCGAGATTGCCATCTGCACCAGCATCGCGGCGACAGGCGCCAGCAGCATGGCGAGGATCGCCCCAAGACCGCCGCCGCGCCCCTCGCGGCCCCCGGTGAACAGCAGGAAATTGCCCATCATCGCGATCGCGCCGGCCATGGTCGCGGTCACGGTCATGATCAGCGTGTCACGATTCCTGACATGGGCCAGTTCATGAGCGATGACACCGGCCAGTTCGTCACGGCTCAGGCTGCGCAGCAAACCCTGCGTCACCGCGATGGCGGCGTTCTCGGGATTGCGGCCGGTGGCAAAGGCGTTGGGCTGTTCGGTCGGCAGCAGATAGACTTTGGGCATCGGCAGGCCTGCGCGCTGCGCAAGATCGGCGACCATCGCATGCAGTTCGGACGCCTGGCCTGGACCAAGCTGCACGGCGCCCTGTTGGCGCAGGACCATCCTGTCGCTGTTCCACCAGGCGAAAAGGTTGCCCGCACCCGCCAGGACCAGCGCGAAGAGCGCACCGCCCGATCCGCCCAGCATCCAGCCCAGCCCCATGACGATGGCGGTCATTGCCGCCATCAGCAGGAAGGTCCGCAGGTTTCCGATCATGCCCTATCCTTTCGGTGCCAGCGACCGCAGGGCCGCGCGGATCAAGCCGGGCGTCGCGGCCTCGGGATCGCGCGCCTGCGCCTCGGCCACGGCCGCCGCCGCCTCGGAGGAAGCGTAACCCAGATTGGTCAGCGCCGACAGCGCCTCGCCGGCCGATTGCGCGCCGCTGGCGGGCGGGCGCGCCGCCCCGCCGGGCCCCGTGCCCGGTGCAGCGGCGGCGGAGGGACCGGGTTCGATGCCCGGTTCCTCCGCATCGCCCGCGCCGGTTCCCGCGTCGACGGTCAGATCGCCGCCAAGCGCCATCACGCCGGGCGCCTTGTCCTTCAGTTCCAGCACCACCCGTTGCGCCAGTTTCGGCCCCACGCCCTGCGCCCTGCGCACCGCCGCCCAGTCGCCAAGGGCGATGGCGCGGCCCAGCCCCTCGGCGCCCAGCGTGCCCAGAACCGTCAGTGAAACCTTGGCGCCCACGCCCTGCACGCTGGTCAGCAGCCGGTGCCA
>NZ_DHXG01000065.1:0-33742 GCF_002413585.1 Paracoccus sp. UBA5162 | reverse complement strand
ATCCTCGCGCACCAGAAGATCGGTATAAAGCGCCGCCGCCTGTCCCGCGGGCGGCAGGGCGGCCGCCGTCCTTTCGCTGACATGGACGATATAGCCAACGCCCCGCACGTCGATCAGGACATGATCGCGGCCGCGGTGCAGGATGATTCCGGCGATGCGGCCGATCATGCGACACCCTGCCGCGGGCTCGCGATCCGCAGCACCCGGCCCTGAAGGTGATGCGCGTGGCAGATGGCGATGGCCAGCGCATCGGCCGCGTCTGGTCCCGCGAAGGCCACACCGGGCAGTTGCACCCGTACCATGTGCTGAACCTGTTCCTTGCCTGCATGGCCCACGCCGACAACCGTCTTCTTCACCGCATTCGGCGCGTATTCCCCCACTGCCAGACCCGCTTCCGCCGGGGCCAGCAGCGCGATGCCCCGCGCCTGCCCCAGCTTCAGGGTTCCGCTTGCGTCCTTGTTGACAAAGGTCTGTTCGACCGCCGCCGCATCGGGGGCGTGTTCGGCGATGACCGCGCAGAGGCCGCGGAACAGAACCGACAGCCTCGCGGCCAGATCGCGCGTGGATTTGTCCGCGGACGAATGGATCACGCCATTCGCCACATGCCGCAGCCGCGGCCCGTCCACGACGATCACGCCCCAGCCCGTATTCCTCAATCCGGGATCGATCCCCAGAACCCGCATGTCCGCCCCTTCCGGTTTTCCACAGCGTTAGCACGAAAGGCGAACATCGCCTAGGGGCAAGCGTCCGGGTCCGGTCATTTGCTTGACTCCACTGCGATGATTGGAAACACAAAGGTCAAGCAGCGAAAAGATCATACGCGCCAACAGGAAGCCCAGGACACATGTCGCCAGCCCTCATCGCCCTGCTGCCTTTCATCGGGGCCCTGCTGCCCGGCCTGCTGATCCGGTCCGGCCGCAGCGTCGCCGCCACGGCCTGCGGCACCACCACGCTGATTGCGCTGATCGGCCTCGTGCTGCATATTCCCGCGATCCTGCGCGGCGAGGTGATCACCGCCCGGTTCGAATGGCTGCCGCTGATCCAGCTGAACGCGAATTTCCGCATCGACGGGCTGTCGCTGCTGTTCGGCATCCTGATCCTGGGCATCGGGATGCTGATCATCGGATACGCGCGCTTCTATCTGTCGCGACAGGATTCGATCGGCAAATTCTACACCTATCTGATGCTGTTCCAGGGCGCGATGATCGGCATCGTGTTGTCGGACAACATCCTTCTGCTGCTGATCTTCTGGGAACTGACTTCGCTGTCCTCGTTCCTGCTGATCGGCTATTGGCGGCACCTGCCCGAGGGACGGCAGGGCGCGCGGATGGCGCTGGCCGTGACCGGCATGGGCGGGCTTGCGCTGATTGCGGGGATGCTGATCCTGGGCCAGGTTGCCGGCAGCTATGACATCGGCGATATCCTGACACGGAAGGACGCCATCCAGGCCAGTCCCTATTATCTGCCGATGCTGATCCTGATCCTGATCGGCGCTTTCACGAAATCCGCGCAATTCCCGTTTCATTTCTGGCTGCCGCACGCGATGGCCGCCCCGACCCCCGTCAGCGCCTATCTTCACAGCGCGACGATGGTGAAGGCCGGGCTGTTCCTGATGGCGCGGCTGTGGCCGGTGCTGGCAGGCACGGAGGAATGGTTCTGGATCGTGGCCACGACCGGGCTGATCACGATGACGGTGGGGGCCGTGATCGCGGTGTTCAAGGACGATCTGAAGGCGCTGCTGGCCCATTCTACGGTCAGCCAACTGGGCCTGATCACGATGCTGCTGGGCTTCGGAACGGAAGAGGCCGCGATAGCCGCCGTCTTCCACATCATCAACCATGCGACCTTCAAGGCGTCGCTTTTCATGACCGCCGGCATCATCGACCACGAAACCGGCACCCGCTCCATCAGGCGGCTGGGCGGGCTGCGCAGGCTGATGCCGATCACCTTTGCCATCGGCACCATCGCGGCGCTGTCGCTGGCCGGCATTCCGCCGCTGAACGGCTTTCTGTCAAAAGAGATGATGCTGGCCGAGCTGAGCGACCTTGAAATCGCGCGGCAGACCTTCATGATCGTGGGCACCGTCGCGGCGCTGTTCTCGGTGGGTTATTCGCTGCGCTTCATTGTCCACACGTTCTTCGGCCAGGAACGCGACGATTATCCGCATCGCCCGCACGATCCGGGATTCGGCCTCTATTCCTGGCCCGCGCTTCTGGCCTTGCTGGTCATTCTGATCGGTTTGTTTCCCAACACCATGGCGGGCTGGCTGGTCGATGCCTCGGCCGCCGCGGTGACGGGCGAGGCACAAAGTTCCGACATCTATCTGTGGCATGGCGTGAACGCGGCGTTGATCATGTCCACGATCGCAGTCCTGGGCGCCGTGGTTCTGCTGGGCCTGCACCGCCCCCTGCTTGCGGCCTGGAACGCCGCGCCGCGGCCCGAGGCCAAGACCATCTACGACTGGCTGCTTCTGCGCCTGGTCTTCGCGGCGCGGGGCTTTACCGACAACATGACCAATGGCGCAATGCCGCGCGCGCTGGCGGCCTTTACCCTGACCACGCTGTTTGCCGGCACGCTGGCCTGGTATACGGGCGCAGCCGGTCCGGCGACGCGCGACATGCTGCCCATCAAGCTGGTCCCCGCGATCGGCTGGGTGCTGGCGATGGTGGCGACCGGGCTGATGGTCACGTTCCACCGGGTCCGCGTCCTGGCGCTGGTTCTGGTCGGCATCGTCGGGCTGATGACTTCGGCCTTTTTCGCCTATTTCTCGGCGCCCGACCTTGCCCTGACGCAAATCTCGGTCGAGGTGGTGACGGTCATCCTGCTGCTGCTGGTGCTGAACTTCCTGCCAAAGCGCACATTGGTCGAATCCGGCGCAACGCAGCGCGGCTGGGATGCCTTTGTTGCGACGCTGGCGGGCGTTGGCTTTGGCGGGCTGACCTATGCCGTCCTGCGCCGCGACTTCGCCTTTGACCCGATCTCGGGCTACATGCTGGAAAACAGCTACGAGAAGGCCGGCGGCACCAATGTGGTCAACGTGATCCTGGTGGATTTCCGCGGCTATGACACCTTCGGCGAGATCACCGTCCTGGGGATCGCGGCACTGGCCATCTTCGCGCTGACCCAGACCCTGCTTCAGGGCAAATCCGCCAAGCGCCTGCGCAACTGGACCTATGATCAGCGCCGCGCCGGTGACCGCCACCCGCTGATGCTGGTGATCGCGACGCGGGTGCTGCTGCCGATCACGCTGGTCGTCGGCATCTATATCTTCCTGCGCGGCCACAACCAGCCCGGCGGCGGCTTTATCGCCGGTCTCGTCGTCGCCATCGCCCTGCTGATGCAATACATGGCCTCGGGCTATGCCTGGGCGCAGGAACGCCAGACCCTGCCCTATCACGCGCTGATCGGGGCGGGGGTGGTCGCGGCGGGCGCCACGGGCATCGGCGCCTGGTTCAACGGCCGGCCCTTCCTGACCTCGGCCTATGGCTATATCAAGCTGCCATTCCTGGAAAAAATCGGACTGTCCTCGGCCATCGGGTTTGATCTGGGCGTGTTCCTTTCGGTCGTGGGGGCGGTGATGCTGGCGTTGAACTCGCTGTCACGGATCGCGCGCCAGGCGGGCGAGAAGGTGAACACGAAACCGATGGACATAGACCTCAGCGAGGATCAGCCGGAGGGGGCGAAGTAGATGGAACTTCTCGTGGCCACCGCGATCGGCGCGATAACCGCCGCAGGCGTCTACCTGATCCTGCGCCTGCGCACCTTCGCCGTCGTTCTGGGCATGACGATGCTGACCTACGCGATCAATGCATTCCTGTTCGTCACCGGCCGGCTGGTCGTCAACATGCCGCCGATCCTGAGCAGCCACGACAACATTTCGCCGGCCGACTACACCGATCCCTTGCCGCAGGCGCTGGTGCTGACGGCCATCGTCATCAGCTTCGGGATGACCGCCGTCGTGGTGATGATGTCGCTGGGCGCCTTCATCGAGGGCGGCGACGACCGCGTCAACATGCCCGAGTCCGACCGGATCATGCCGCCGCTGAAGACTGTGGACGAGACGGCGAACGAGGACGAGAAAGCATGAATAACTGGCTGATCGCCCCCGTTCTGGTGCCGGCCCTGATGGGCCCGCTGATGGTGCTGTGGATGCGCCACGATCTGTTGCAACAGCGGGTCTTCGGCGTGATCGGCAGTCTTCTGACGCTGCTGGTCGCGATCAAGCTGCACATGATGGCCGTCGAGGGCGACGTTCTCGTCTATCGCCTGGGCAACTGGCCCGCGCCCTTCGGCATCGTGCTGATGCTGGACCGGCTGTCGGCGCTGATGCTGCTGCTGACGGCGATCCTGGCGGTGACGGTGCAGCTTTACGGCATCGGATCGGGCTGGGACCGCAAGGGTTGGCATTTCCATTCGCTGTGGCAGTTTCAGCTGATGGGTCTGAACGGCGCCTTTCTGACCGGGGACGCCTTCAACCTGTTCGTGTTCTTCGAGGTGCTGCTGATCGCCAGCTACGGGCTGATGATTCACGGAGGCGGCCCGATGCGGCTGCGCGCGGGCGTGCAATACATCAGCTACAACCTTGCCGGATCGGCGCTGTTCCTGGCCGCGCTCGGCTGTCTCTATGCCGTCACCGGAACCCTGAACATGGCCGACATGGCCGAGCGCGTGGCACGGATGCCGACCGAGGACACGGCGCTTCTGCGCACCGGCGCGGTGCTGCTGCTGCTGGTCTTTGCCATCAAGGCAGCCATCGTGCCGCTGCACTTCTGGCTGCCCTCGACCTATGCCAACGCGCCGGGTCCGGTGGCCGCGCTGTTTGCCATCATGTCCAAGGTCGGGGTCTATGCGATCATCCGCTTCTTCACGCTGGTCTTTCCGCAGGATTCGGTGATCGAGACCATCGCCACCGACCTGATCCTGCCCGCCGCCCTGATCACGCTGACCCTGGGGCAACTGGGGGTGATGGGCACCCGCAGCCTGGCGCGTCTGGCGGCCTTCGCGGCCATCGCCTCGATCGGGACGCTGATGATCTCGGTCGCGCGGTTCGATGCGCAGGGGCTGACGGCGGGGTTGTATTACATGATCCATTCCACCCTGTCGGCGGCGGCGCTGTTTCTTGTCGTGGATCTGGTCGCGGCGCGCCGCGGCGGTGATTTCTGGCTGCGGCTCAGGCCGGCCATCGGCAATACCGGCCTGATCTCGGCCCTGTTCTTCGCGACCGGCATTGCGGTCGTGGGGCTGCCGCCGCTGTCCGGCTTTCTGGGCAAGCTGATGATCCTCGACGCCACCGCCGACGACCCCTGGCGCGATGGCATCTGGGCCACGATTCTCGTGACCTCGCTGATCGCGCTGGTGGGCTTTGGGCGGGCAGGCTCGATCCTGTTCTGGAAGTCGCACGAGATGGACCCCGAGCCGGGCAACGACAGCGACGAAGGTCAGCGCCCCGCGCCCGGACCGATCCCGACGAAGCTGGAAACCGACGAACCGATCCAGGATGTCGGCGATTCGGCAGCGCCATGGCTGTCCTTCACCGCGACCGGCGCGCTGCTGGCCGGTATGGTGGTGCTGACCGTCTTCGCCGGGCCGCTGACCGATTATCTGCAACGGACGGCCGATCAACTGACCAACCCGACGCTCTACTACGAATCGGTGCTGCGCCAGCAGGAGGGTGCGAAATGATCCGGCGCCTGTTTCCTCATCCCTATCTTTCGGCGATGCTGGTCATCGTCTGGATGTTGCTGGTCAACCGGTTCGCCTGGGGTTCGCTGGTCTTTGCGGTGATCCTCAGCATCGCGATCCCGGCGCTGACCGAACCCTACTGGCCCGCCCGTGCCCGGCTGCGCCATCCGGGCAAGATCCTCGTCTATGTCACGATTGTCGTCCACGATATCATCAGGGCCAATATCGATGTGGCGCTGATCGTGCTGTTCAAGCCCAACCGCAACCTGCAACCCGCCTGGATCACCATTCCGCTGGAGTTGCGATCGCCCGAGGCGATCACGGTTCTGGCCAGCACCATCACGCTGACACCGGGGACGGTCAGTTCGGACCTGTCGCAGAACGGCCATGCGCTGCTGGTCCATTGCCTGCACGCTCCCGAACCGCAAGAGGTGATCGACGAGATCAAGACGCGCTACGAAGCCCGCCTGAAGGAGATCTTCGAATGATCCTCTACGCGCTTTATTTCGCCTTCGCCTGTTTCGGCATCGGCCAGTTGTTCTGCCTCTACCGCGTTGTTTTCGCGCCCGGAGTCGGCGATCGGGTTCTGGCGCTGGACACGATGGCGATCAACATGATCGCGCTGACCGCCCTGTTCGGCATCCTGCACGACACGACGATGTATTTCGAGATCATGCTGCTGTTCGCCATGGTCGGCTTCATCTCGACCGTGGCCTATGCAAAATTCCTGCTGCGCGGCGACCTGATCGAATGAAAGGGAAAATGCGATGGACCTTGCTGGAGAGATCCTGATCTCGGCGATGCTGGTCATCGGCGGTGCTTTCGGTCTTGTGGGATCCTACGGGCTGGTGAAGCTGCCCGATCAGATGACCCGGCTTCATGCACCGACCAAGGCCGCAACGCTTGGCGTGGGTGGCATCATGATCGCATCGCTGCTCTGGTTCGGCTTTTTCGGCGAACGTGCCAGCTGGCACGAATTCCTGATCGTGCTGTTTCTGTTCCTAACCGCGCCGATAACCGGGCTGATGATCGCCAAGACCAACATGCACCTGACCTGGCGCCCCGATGAGTTGCCCTATCCGGGCGAGGACATGCACTGGGCCACCTTCGGCGATTCCGCCGATCGCAGCCTGATGGACGGCGACGCCGATCTGGACAACACCGAACGCGACCTGAGAGAATAGGCCGCGCTCGCCCTATTCCTCGCTGACCTCCAGCACCCCCGGCACGGCGCGCAACGCCTGCCGCGCGGGCGTGGTCAGAGGCGCATCATCGGCCACCTCGATCTCGATCAGTTCATCGCCTTCGCGCAGACGCAGCAGAATCGGCCCGCGAGATCGCGCCGAAACCACGATTTCAGTGCGGATCCGACCCAGAACCTCGGCCAGGCGCGGAATCTCGTCGGCGCTCTGCATCTCGACCGCAAGGCTGCCGGCGCCTGCATCGGCCACCGCGTCCTCCAGCCGGGTGACGGAATTGGCCAGCATCTTGACCTGCTCGCCCGAGGGTTCGACCTTGACCTGCAACACGACATTCTCGCCCGGTTCCAGCCGATCGCGCGAGGCGTTCAGCAGGTCCGAGAACACCGTCACCTCGTAAAGCCCGGTCGGATCGGACAGGCTGACAAAGGCGTAGGGCGTGCCCTTGGCCGACTTGCGTTCCATCCGCGCGGCCACGGTGCCGGCGATGCTGGCCACCATCGGGCCGCCTGCCGCCTCGGCGCTGATCTGGGCCAGCGTCATCACGTTCTTGCGCTTCAGCGCGGGCAGGTAATCGTCCAGCGGATGCCCGGACAGGTAAAAGCCGATGGCGCGATGTTCCTCGCCCAGCTTCTCGGTCGGCAGCCAGACCTGCTCGATCGCCGCACGCGGCGGCGGCAGATCCTCGCCGCCGCCGAACAGCGAGGATTGGCTGGACGCCGCCTGTTCCTGAACCGCCGCCGACCACGCGACCAGGCTGTCCAGAGATTTCAGGACCCTCGCGCGGTTATCGTCCAGCGCATCGAACGCGCCGGCGCGGGCCAGCATCTCCAGCGGGCGCTTGCCCACGCGCTTCATGTCCACGCGGCGGGCAAAATCATGGATATCGGCAAAGGGTCTGTCGCCGCGCGCCTCGTGGACCAGTCGCATCGCCTCGATGCCGACGCCCTTCAACGCCCCAAGCGCATAATGGATGCGGCCTTCGCCCACGGTGAATTTCGGTGCCGAGCGGTTGACGCAGGGGGCCAAGATCGCGATTCCCATCCGGTCGCATTCGCGTTTGTAGATGGCCAGCTTGTCGGTCAGGTGGATGTCGCAGTTCATCACCGCGGCCATGAATTCGACCGGATGGTTCGCCTTCAGCCAGGCGGTCTGATAGCTGACCACGGCATAGGCGGCCGCGTGTGATTTGTTGAAGCCGTAATTGGCGAACTTCTCGAGCAGGTCGAAAACTTCGCCGGCCTTCTTTTCGGGCACGCCGTTCTCGATGCTGCCCTTGATGAATTTCGGACGTTCCTTGGCCATTTCGGCGGCGATCTTCTTGCCCATGGCGCGGCGCAGCAGATCGGCCCCGCCAAGGCTGTAGCCGGCCATGACCTGCGCGATCTGCATCACCTGTTCCTGATAGACGATGATGCCCTGCGTCTCGGCCAGGATATGGTCGATGCTGGGATGGATCGATTCCAGCGCGCGCGCGCCGTTCTTGACCTCGCAATAGGTCGGGATGTTCTCCATCGGGCCGGGACGATACAGGGCCACGAGGGCCACGATATCCTCGATGCAGGTGGGCTTCATCCGGCGCAGCGCATCCATCATGCCGCTGCTTTCCACCTGGAACACCGCGACCGTGCGGGCACTGGCGAAAAGATCATAGCTGGCCTGGTCGTCCAGCGGGATGGCGTTGATCTGGTTCTCGGCACCCTCGGGCGGCCGATACAATTCGCGGCCATCGGCTGTGACATGCAGGGGCCGCCCGCCGGCATTGATCAGATCGACCGCGTTCTGGATCACGGTCAGCGTCTTCAGGCCCAGAAAGTCGAACTTGACCAGCCCGGCCTGTTCCACCCATTTCATGTTGAACTGCGTCGCCGGCATGTCCGATCCGGGATCGCGATACAAGGGCACCAGCCGGTCCAGCGGCCGGTCCCCGATCACCACCCCCGCCGCGTGGGTCGAGGCGTTGCGATACAGCCCCTCGATCTTTTCGGCATAGTCCAGCAGCCGGGCGATCACCTCTTCGCGGGCGGCCTCGCGCAGGCGCGGTTCTTCGGCCCGCGCCCGGGTGATGCTGACGGGCTTCACCCCTTCGACCGGGATCATCTTGGACAGGCGATCCACCTGCATGAAGGGCAGCTGCAGAACACGGCCGACATCGCGCACCGCTGCCTTGGACAGCAGCGCGCCGAAGGTGATGATCTGGCCAACCTTTTCCTTGCCGTATTTCTCCTGCACATAGCGGATCACCTCTTCGCGGCGATCCATGCAGAAATCGATGTCGAAATCCGGCATGCTGACCCGTTCGGGGTTCAGGAAGCGTTCGAACAAGAGGTTGTAGCGCAGCGGATCCAGATCGGTGATGGTCAGGGCATAGGCAACAAGCGACCCCGCCCCCGAGCCGCGCCCCGGTCCCACCGGGATGTCGTGGTCCTTGGCCCACTGGATGAAATCGGCGACGATCAGGAAATAGCCCGGAAAGCCCATCTGCTCGATGATGCCCAACTCGAAATCCAGCCGCTTTTCGTAATCCTCGACCGGCACTGCATGGGGGATGACCTTCAGCCGCGCCGCGAGACCTTCCTCGGCCTGCCGCCGCAGCTCGGCGACCTCGTCATCGGCGAATCTGGGCAGGATCGGCTTGTGCCTTTCGACCGCGAACGCGCAGCGGCGGGCGATCTCGACGCTATTGTCCAGCGCCTCGGGCAGGTCGGCGAACAGGACCGCCATTTCCTCGGGCGACTTGAAATAGTGCTGCGGCGTCAGGCGGCGGCGGGGCTGGGACTGATCGACATAGGCCTTTTCGGCGATGCAGATCAGCGCGTCATGGGCCTCGAACATTTCGGGCTTGGGGAAATAGACGTCGTTCGTGGCGACCAGCGGCAATTCCTTTGCATAGGCAAGCTCGATCAGTCCGCCTTCCGACACGGCCTCGGCCTCCGGCAACTTGCCGTTCTCGGCCGGATGGCGCTGCAATTCGACATAGAGTCGGGTCGGAAAGGCCGAGCCAAGGCGATCCGCAAGCAATGCGGCCTTGTCGGTCTGACCTAGCGCGATCAACAGACCCAGCGGCCCCGTCGGTCCGCCCGACAGGCAGATCAACCCCTGGGCATGGGCGCAGACCTCCTCCAGCGTGACATGCGGCAGGCTGCCATCCGTGCGCAGATAGAGACACGAGGACAGCGCCATCAGGTTCAGCCAGCCCTGCCGGTTCTGCGCCAGCAGCACGACCGGGGCGGACACGCTTGCCAGGGTCTCGGGCAGGCGCAGTGTCATCTGGCAGCCGATGATCGGCTGGATGCCCTTCTCCATCGCCTTGACGCTGAATTCCAGCGCGGCGAACATCGCGTTGGTGTCGGTCAGCGCGACCGCAGGCATGCCTGCTTCGGCGGCAAGCGTGGCCAGTTTGCCTACGGGAACCGCGCCTTCCAGCAGGGAATGCTCGGAATGTGTGCGCAGATGAATGAATCGGGGGGATTTCGTCGCCATGGTCGCGACGTTATCGCAGCCTGACCAAACAGCGCAATTGCCGAAGGCGGCGCGGGCGCGCTAGACAGGACGAAGATTTTGACCGGAGGGGCAAATTTGACGGCAGAGGCGGCGGTGTTCCGGGCCGAAGGGGTCGGAAAGTCCTATCCCGGTGTGCGCGCCAATGACGACGTGTCCTTCGCGGTCGAGGCGGGCCAGATCCACGCGCTGCTGGGCGAGAACGGCGCGGGAAAATCGACCCTGGTCAAGATGATCTACGGCCTGGTGAAGCCCGATGACGGCCGTATGACGCTGAACGGTGCACACCACCATCCCGCCGATCCCCGTGCCGCGCGCGCGGCCGGGGTCGCAATGGTGTTTCAGCATTTCAGCCTGTTCGACGCGCTGACGGTGGCCGAAAACATCGCGCTCGGCATGGAATATCCGCCGCCCCGGCGGGAATTGTCGGCCCGGATCCGGCAGGTCAGCCAGGATTTCGGCCTGCCGCTGAACCCTGCGCGCCGCATCGTCACGCTGTCGGCGGGCGAACGTCAGCGGGTCGAGATCATCCGATGCCTGTTGCAGGATCCGCGCCTGCTGATCATGGACGAACCGACCAGCGTCCTGACCCCGCAAGAGGCCGAATTGCTGTTCGCCACCCTGCGCAAGCTGGCCGATCGAGGCACCGCGATCCTGTATATCAGCCACAAGCTGGAAGAAATCCGCACCCATTGCGACCGCGCCACGATCCTGCGCGGCGGCAAGGTCGTGGACAGTTGCGACCCCCGCGCCCATTCCGCCCGCGAACTGGCCGCGATGATGGTCGGCGGCGAGATGCGTCCGATCGACCGCAGCGGGCGGCAGGCGGGCAAGATCCTGCTGGAGGTCAAGTCCCTGTCTCTGCCCGCCCCCAACGCCGAGGGCACGGCGCTGAAATCAGTCTCTCTCAGCCTGCGCGCGGGCGAGATCCTGGGCATCGGCGGCGTCGCCGGAAACGGGCAGGAGGAATTGCTGGCCGCCCTGTCGGGCGAGGTTCGCAGCGCGCCGGGCACGATTCTGCTGGAGGACCGCGATCTGGGCGCCACCCCCCCGCAGGCGCGGCGGCGGGCCGGGCTTCTGGCCGCGCCCGAGGATCGTCTGGGCCATGCGGCCGTGCCCGATTTCAGCCTGACCGAGAACACGCTGCTGACCGCTGGACCGCGCAAGGGATTGGTCCGCAAGGGCCTGATCGATCGCGCCGCCGCCCGAGCCTATGCCGAACAGGTGATCCGCGACTTCGACGTGCGCACGCCGGGGCCTTCTACCGCCGCGCGCGCCCTGTCAGGCGGCAACTTGCAGAAATTCGTCATCGGGCGCGAGGTCTTGCAAGCGCCGCGCGTTCTGGTCGTCAATCAGCCGACATGGGGCGTCGATGCCGGCGCCGCCACCGCGGTGCGTCAGTCGCTGCTGGATCTGGCGCGCGGCGGGGCGGGCGTGATCGTGATCTCTCAGGATCTCGACGAACTGATGGAATTGTCCGACCGTTTCTGCGCGCTGAACGAAGGCCGTCTGTCCGATCCGCGTCCGACAGCCGGGCTGAACCTCGACGAGATCGGCCTGATGCTGGGCGGCGCGCACGGGATGGAGGTCGCGCAGATATGATCCGCCTCGTTCCACGCGACCAGACCTCGGCCGCATGGCAGATCGCGACGCCTCTGCTGGCGGTCCTGGCGACGATGATCGCGGGCGGCCTGTTGTTCGCGATCATGGGTTACGACCCGCTTGCCGCGATCCGCACGATCTTCTGGGATCCGCTGTTCGGGCCTGCCGCCGGCTATTCGCGCCCGCAATTGCTGGTCAAGGCCGCGCCGCTGATCCTGATCGCCTCGGGGCTGGCGGTGGGCTTTCGCGCCGGTATCTGGAATATCGGCGCCGAGGGCCAATACATCATCGGCGGCATCACCGGCGCGGCGGTCGCGCTGGCGGCCTATCCCGCCGAGGGCATGTGGATCTTTCCCGCCATGGTGCTGGCGGGCGCATTGGGCGGTTGGGCCTGGGGCATGATCCCGGCCTTGCTGCGCAACTGGTTCGGCGCCTCGGAAATCCTTGTCTCGCTGATGCTGGTCTATGTGGCGCAGCGCGTGGCGGCGTGGATGGCCTTCGGGCCGATGAAGAACCCCGAAGGCTATGGCTTTCCGGGATCGCGCAACCTGCAGCAATATCCGGCCGCATCGAACCCCGAACTGATCGCAGGCACCGGCGCGCATTGGGGCGTCGTGGCCGCCGCCGCCGCCGTCCTGGCAATCTGGTTCCTGATGAGCCGTCACATCCGGGGCTTCCATATCCGCGCCGCAGGTCTGGCACCGCGCGCGGCCCGTTTCGCCGGGGTCAGACCCGAAACGCTGGTGGCCTTCTGCCTTGGCCTTTCGGGCGCCTTCGCCGGCATGGCGGGGCTGTTCGAGGTGGCGGGCCCCGCCGGCCAGATCACCGACAAGCTGGGCACGGGCTACGGTTTCACGGCGATCATCGTGGCCTTTCTGGGCCGGCTGCATCCGGTCGGCATCCTGCTGGCGGGCCTGCTGCTGGCACTGACCTATATCGGCGGCGAGCTGGCGCAGCTGACGCTGCAATTGCCCGCCGCCACGGTCCAGGTATTTCAGGGAATGCTGCTGTTCTTCCTGCTGGGTTTCGATCTTCTGACCCGCTTTCGCATCGCCAGGAGGATCGCCGCATGATCGACCCGCTTTCGGTCTTCCTGCTGCTTCTGGCCGCGGCCACGCCGATCCTCTTTGCCGCCCTTGGCGAGTTGGTGGTGGAACGCGCCGGCGTTCTGAACCTGGGTGTCGAGGGGATGATGATCACCGGCGCACTGGCGGGCTTTGCCGCGGCCTATGTGACCGGCAGTCCTTTCGCGGGCTTTCTGGCGGCGGCGCTGGCAGGGGCCGCGATCGCGATGCTGTTCGCGGCTCTGACGCAAATCCTGCTGGCCAATCAGGTCGCCTCGGGTCTTGCGCTGACGCTTTTCGGCCTGGGCCTCGCGGCGCTGTTCGGCAAGCCGCTGGAGGGGATCAAGGCCCCCGCCATGATGCCCGGACCGCTTCGCATCAACTGGATCGTCTGGCTGGGGCTTGTGATGGTGCCGCTGGTCTGGTGGTTCCTGAACCGCTCGCGGACGGGCCTGATTCTGCGCGGGGTGGGCGAAAACCACGACGCGGCCCACGCCCTTGGCTATCCGGTGCACGCGATCCGCATTGCGGCGATCGGTTTCGGCGGCGCCATGGCGGGCGTCGGCGGGGCCTTCATCTCGATCGCCACGGTGCTGCAATGGACCGAGGGGATGACCGCGGGCGCCGGCTGGATCGCGCTGGCGATCGTGGTGTTCTCGAACTGGACCGCGCCCGGCGTGCTGGCGGGCGCCTGGCTGTTCGGCGGCGTCACGGTGCTGCAATTGCGCCTGCAGGCGGCGGGCATCCGGGTGCCGGTTCAGCTTTTGTCGATGGCGCCCTATCTTGCCACGATCATCGTGCTGGTGCTGATCTCGGCCCGGCAGAAATACAGCCGCCGCGCGGGACGGGCCGCCCCCGGCTCGCTCGGCCAGAATTTCCACGCGCTGCGCTGAAAGCGGCGCGACAACAGAGAGGGAAACATGAACCGCAGAGAACTTCTTGTCAGTGTCGCCGCCCTGCCCGCGATCGGCCTGGCCGCGCCCGCCTTGGCCCAAACCGAACCTTTGAAGGTCGGCTTCATCTATGTCGGCCCGGTGGGTGACGGCGGCTGGACCTATCAGCACGATCAGGCCCGGCAGGCGATGGTCGCCGAATACGGCGACAAGGTCGAAACCACCTTCATCGAAAGCGTGCCGGAAGGTGCCGATGCGGAACGCGCGCTGACCCAGCTGGCGCTGGCGGGCAACAAGCTGATTTTCGCCACCAGCTTCGGCTACATGGACGCGGTCATGAATGTCGCGGCCAAGTTTCCCGACGTGAAATTCGAACACGCGACCGGCTACAAGCGCGCCGAGAATGTCGCTACCTATGACGCCCGTTTCTACGAGGGCCGCGCCGTGATCGGTACCATCGCGGGGCGGATGACCAGGTCGAACAAGATCGGCTATATCGGTTCCTTCCCGATCCCCGAGGTGGTCCAGGGCATCAACTCGTCCTATATCCACGCCAGAAAGGTCAATCCGGATGTCGAAATCAAGGTGGTCTGGGCCTATAGCTGGTTCGATCCCGCCAAAGAAGCCGACGCCGCAGCAGCCCTGATCGCCGAAGGCGTGGACGTGATCCTGCAGCATACCGATTCCACCGCACCTCTGGCCAAGGCGCAGGAAGCGGGGGCGATCGGCTTCGGACAGGCCAGCGACATGGCGAATTTCAAGCCGACTCCCAGGGTCTCGTCGATCATCGACAACTGGGCGCCCTACTACATCGAACGGGTCGGCGCGATGCTGGACGGGACCTGGGAATCAACGGCGACCTGGGCGGGAATCGGCGATGGCGAGGTCGAGATCGGCGAAATCACCGATGCCGTGCCGGCCGAGGTCAAGCAGGAGGCGCTGGCGCTGAAGGACAAGATCGCCTCGGGCGAATACCATCCCTTCACCGGTCCGCTGAACAAGGCCGATGGCAGTGCATGGCTGGCCGACGGCGAGACGGCGACGGACGAGGAATTGTCGGGTATGGATTTCTTTGTCGAAGGAATAACCGCCGAGCTTCCGCAATAGCCGGCGGGAAAAAGGGGCGCTGCCCCCGCCCCTCCGGGGCTCCCCCGGGATATTTCTGCCAAGGCAAAGTCGATGACGCCCCGCTTCCATCAGGAAACGGGGCGCTTTGCCTTGGACGGTCATCGGCGTCCCCGCCTGTACCGCATTCGGTGAATAACCTGGAATCTGTAAAAAAATCGTCAACCTGCCTTGCCTTGGTCCAAATATCCCGCGGGGGGAGCCGCGCGGGACGCGCGGCCGGGGGGCGCGAAGCCCCCCGCCGCCGGTTCGGACCTGCACCATGGCCGTGTTGATTGCTCAGCCCATCCGCTCCGAGACATAGCTGCCTGGCGAGGCGGGGAAGACGACCGTTTTCGCGCCATTCACGAACACGCGGCCGTGGATGTGGGCATGGACCGCGCGCGACAGGACCTGGCTTTCCACATCGCGACCGAGACTGACATAATCGCCCGGGCTCTGGGCATGGGTGACGCGCACCGTGTCCTGTTCGATGATCGGGCCCTCGTCCAGATCTGCGGTGACGTAGTGCGAGGTCGCCCCGATCAGCTTCACGCCGCGCTCATAAGCCTGCTTGTAGGGATTCGCCCCCTTGAAACTGGGCAGGAAGGAATGGTGGATGTTGATGATCCGCCCCGACATCTTGTGGCACATCGCATCCGACAGGACCTGCATGTAGCGCGCCAGGACGATCAGTTCGGCCCCGGTTTCCTCGATTATCTCCAACTGCCGGGCCTCGGCCTCGGGCTTGTTCTGGGCGGTCACGCGGATCATGTGGAAAGGGATGTCGTGATTGACGACGACCTTCTGATATTCGTGGTGGTTCGAAACCACACCGACGATGTCGATGGGCAGCGCGCCGATCCGCCAGCGATAGAGAAGGTCGTTCAGGCAATGGCCGAAGCGGCTGACCATGATCAGCACCTTCTTCTTGACCGCATCGTCGCTGATCTCGATCTCCATGCCGAATTTCCCCGCAATCGGCGCGAAATCGGCCTGAAGTCCGTCCAGCGTCGCCCCACCTTCGGACCGAAAGCTCATCCGCATGAAGAAATTGCCGGTCTCGGCATCGTCGAACTGCGCGCTGTCGGTGATGTTGCAATCATGCTGCGCCAGAAAGCCCGAGATCGCGGCGACGATCCCGCGGGTCGAGGCGCAGGTGACGCGCAGGGTATAGCTGTTCATGTCGGATCCGTCCCTTCAACTTGTCAGGGCGGGTCGATCTTCGCCGCCCGCCCCCGCATTTCGACCGAACGGCGTGCCATGACCATCGTGTTTCCGACCTCGGCCGGCGGTGCTGCGACATGGCCTGCCGCGCGCGACGATTCAGGCGGCGGGCATCCGGCTTTCGACCATGCCGGCATACCAGCTGGATCCGGCCGGGATGGCGTTGTCGTCGAAATTATAGGCCGGATGGTGGACCATCGCGGAATCGCCATTGCCGACGAAGATATAGGCGCCGGGGCGTTCCAGCAGCATGTAGCTGAAATCCTCGCCACCCATCATCGGCTGCATCTCCATGTCCACATCGCCGGCGATGTCGCGGGCCACCTTGGCGGCCCAGGTCGTTGCCTGATCGTCGTTCACGGTGACCGGATACCCCCGCTGATAATCGACCTCGGCCGTCGCACCCATCGCGGCTGCCACATTGATGGCAACGCGGCCAATGCCCTCTTGCAACTGGTCGCGGACGCCGGGATCGAGACTGCGCGCGGTGCCCCGCAGCTTGACCACCTGCGCAATCACGTTATGCGCGGTCGAATCGGTCGTGACCACGCAGACCGAGATCACCGCGTTCTTCAGCGGATCGATATTGCGGGCGACGACGGATTGCAGCGCGACGATGATCTGCGCCGCCGTCAGGGTCGTGTCGATGCATTCATGCGGCTTTGCCGCGTGGCCACCCTTGCCAGTCACGGTGATGTCGAACTGGTCGGCAGAGGCCATCATCGCACCGGGCTTGATGGCGAAGGCGCCGGTGGGGATGCCCGGCATGTTGTGCATCCCGTAAACCTCGTCGATCTTCCAGCGATCGATCAGCCCGTCCCTGACCATCGCGTCGCCGCCGCCGCCGCCTTCTTCGGCGGGCTGGAAGATGACCACCGCCGTGCCGTCGAAATTGCGCGTCTCGGCAAGGTATTTCGCCGCGCCCAGCAGCATCGCCGTATGGCCGTCATGGCCGCAGGCATGCATCTTGCCAGGCGTCTTCGAGGCATAATCCAGCCCGGTCTGTTCGTTGATCGGAAGCGCGTCCATATCGGCACGCAGACCGATCACCCGGCCGGTCTTGTCCGACTTGCCCTTGATGACCCCGACAACACCGGTCCGGCCGATCCCTTCCGTCACCTCGTCACAGCCGAAATCCCGCAAAAGATCCGCGACTTTTCCCGCCGTGCGGTGAACGTCATACAGCAATTCCGGATTCTCGTGGAAATCGCGGCGCCAGGCGGTGATTTCGGGCAGCAATTCGGCAAATCGGTTCTTGACGGGCATGATGGATCTCCTTCGCGGCGCAGGATGAGACTTTCCTGCACGGCCTGCAAGTGGGCGCCGCACGCCGGAGATATCCGGAAAGAGCGCGAGCGGCTGTGACCTAGAGATCGGGCCCCAGCGTGACGGGCGATCCGTCCGAGAAGCGCGAAAAGCGGAACCGTGTCAGATCGTGGCGCGGCGCCCGGCCCTGAATCATGGCGGCCATGACGCGGCCCACCCCCGGACCGATGCCGAAGCCGTGGCCGGACAGGCCGGTGGCGACGAAGAATCCGGGCATCGGAGTTTCGTCCAGCACCGGAACATGGTCGGGCATCGTGTCGATCATTCCCGCCCAGGCGGCACGGATCCGCGGGCGGCCGATTCGCGGAAAGGCGCTGGCAAACGCCTTGACGAGATGGTCGATGCGGGCCGGATTCGGATCCGGGCTGAGGATCCGCACCGCCTCGAAGGGCGAGGCTGCGTCGGCGGACCATCGGCGCGGCGTGCGCCAGGCATCCGGATAGGCCCTGGGCGCGGCCGGTTGCAGGCTTGTCTGCGACAGGTCGCGGCGGATCTGGGGCAGATAGGCCCGCAGATGTCTGAACGCCGCCGGGCCTATCCAGAAATCATGCGCGGTGCCGGGCGCCAGCGTATAGCCGCCATCGGCGCGGCGGCGGAAGGCGACATCCGGATCGGCCGCGGCGCCGGGCCAGAATTCGGGCATGGCCTCGGTGGCGGCGACGGTGGCGCGGACCGACAATTGCGGCAGGATCATCCCGGCATTGCCCGCGAAAAGACCCGACCATGCGCCACCTGCCAGAAGAACGCGGTCGGTCCGGATCGCCCCAGCCTCGGTCAGCACGGCCGAGATGTGTCCGGCCGTCGTCTCCAGCGCGCGGGCGGCGCAATGTTCGCGGATGGTGACGCCTGCCGCCGCGGCCAGCCGGGCGATGGCGGGAACGGCGAAGGCCGGTTCGGCGCGCATATCCGATGGCGTGGTCAGCGCACCCAGCCAGCCTGCCGAATTGGGCAGCACGCGGTCCAGTTCTGCGCGGCCCATGATGCGGCTGTCCAGGCCGTGGTGGCGGGCCACGTCCAGCCATGCCTCGTAGCGGGTCATGCTGGCCTCGCCCCGTGCCAGATAGCTGACGCCGCAAGCCGCAAGGCCCAGCCCCTCGCCCAGTTCCCGTGACAGGCCGCGCCATAGCTGGCGGGCCTCCAGCATGATCGGAATTTCGGCCTCGTCGCGGCCCTGCGCGCGGACCCAACCCCAGTTGCGCGAGGATTGTTCGCCCGCAATCACGCCCTTTTCGCACAGCACGACCGACAGCCCGTCGCGAGCAAGATACAGTGCCGTGGTGACCCCAACGATGCCGCCGCCGATGACCACGACATCCGCGGAGGCTGGCAGGTCGGCGCGAAATTCGGGGACCGCGCCGGGGCCGATCGGCGGTTCGATCCTCACGAATGGGTCACGGGATCGACCAGCACCCGGTGACCAGGCGCGACTTCGCGATAGACCGAAGGGCTGGCCAGGTAATCGACCGGATGGATCGGCGAAGGGATCGGGCGGAATTCCAGATCCTCGCTGATCTTCTTCTGGCGCGGATCGGCGACGGGGACGGCCAGCATCAGTTGTCTGGTATAGCTGTGCTGCGGGTTCTCGAAGACCTGCGCGCGGGTGCCCAGTTCCACGATCCGTCCCAGATACATGACGCCGACATGATGGCTGACCCGTTCGACCACCGCCATGTCGTGGCTGATGAACAGCATCGAGATGCCCATATCCTGCTGCAATTCCATCAGCAGGTTCAGCACCTGCGCCTGCACCGAGACATCCAGCGCCGAGACCGCCTCGTCCGCGATGATCAGTTTCGGGTTCAGCGCCAGGGCGCGGGCGATGGCGATGCGCTGGCGCTGGCCCCCCGACATTTCATGCGGATAGCGGCGCATGAAGCTGCGCGGCAGTTCCACCCGGTCGAACAAAGCGGCGATCCGGTCCTGACGTTCGGACCGATTGCCGATTCCGTAATTCAGCATCGGCTCGGCGACCTGATCATACAGTTTCATATGCGGATCGAGGCTGGCGAAAGGATCCTGAAAGATCATCTGCATGTCGCGGCGCGCGCGTCGCAGACCGCGCTGTGACAACGCCAGAACATCGGTCCCGCCAAGGTTCACATGGCCCGATTGCGGTTCGACCAGCCGCAGGATCGACCGCCCGCAGGTCGATTTGCCGCAGCCCGATTCGCCCACCAGCGACAGCGTTTCACCGCCGTTGATGGTGAAGCTGACATCCTCGACCGCGTGGACATTGGCGACGGTCCGGCGCATGATGCCGCCCTTGACCGCAAAGCGCGTGACCAGGTTCTCGACCGTCAGCAGCGGTTTCGGATCGGCCACGATGATCGGCTCGGGCTTGCCCACGGTTCCGTCGCGCATCAGGCGCAGGCGTTCGGGGGCGGGCTTGCCGGACATCTCGCCCAGACGCGGCACCGCGGCCAGCAGCATCCGGGTATAATCTTCGCGCGGTGCCTCGAAGATCTGTTCGACCGGTCCTTCCTCGACCTTGTCGCCGCGATACATGACCACGACGCGATCGGCCATCTGCGCGACCACGGCCATGTCATGGGTGATGAAAAGAACGGCGATCTGCTTTTCACGCTTCAGCCGGTCGATCAGCGCCAGGATTTCCGCCTGGATGGTCACGTCAAGCGCGGTCGTCGGCTCGTCGCAGATCAGCAGGCGCGGCTCGCAGGCCATGGCGATGGCGATGACGACCCGCTGGCGCATTCCGCCCGACAATTCGTGCGGATACTGATCCATGCGCCGCTCGGGTTCGGGGATGCGAACCTGTTTCAGGATCTCCAGCGCGCGGGCACGGGCGGCCTTTTTGTCCAGACCGCGATGTTCGATCAGCCCCTCGGCCAACTGATCGCCGACGGTAAAGACCGGGTTCAGCGCCGTCATCGGTTCCTGGAAGATCATGCCGATCTGATTGCCGCGGATGTCGCGCATCACCGGCGTCGATTGCCGGACCAGGTCAACGACCTTGCCGTCGCCGGTATCGAACATCAGCTTGCCGTTGGTGATGGTGCCGCCGCCGAATTCCACCAGCCGCATCAGCGACAGCGAGGATACCGACTTGCCCGAACCCGATTCGCCGACCACGCAGACGCATTCGCCGGGTTTGATGTCGAAGCTGACATCCTTGACGCCGACCACCACGCCGTCGTTGGTTTCGAATTCGACGCGGAGCTTCTCGATGGAAACCAGGGGGGATTCGTCCAGCATCGCGGTTCCTGTCCTACGTTCTGCCCAAAGGCTAGTCAGAGCGCCTCAAATGTCAAAGCGGAATGCGGCGCCGATCGGTTCGACGCGATAGCACTTGCTTTCGGCGGCGGGATCGGCAGAAGATGTGCCCATTCCGCAGGCAACACGGGACAGGATGCCGGCCCGGAAATCCGGGAGAGAAACAAGAAAAGACGATACCCGTCAACGGATTGAGCCGAGATCAGAACAGGCGGCACAGATCGCCCCGGCCCCGCGGACCAACCCCCAACAGGAGAGTGGAATGAAACTGAAGACCTTGCTGATGGGCGCGGCGGCGACCCTCGCGCTTGCCCCCGCCGCCATGGCCGAACGCGGCTCGGACGGGCAGTTGAACATCATCATGTGGCAGGCGCCCTCGACCATGAACCCGTATCTGTCGGCCGGCACCAAGGACGTCATCGCCGCCAGCATGGTGATCGAGCCGCTGGCCAGCTTTACCGCCGACGGCAAGCTGACCACGCGCCTCGCGGCCGAGCTTCCGTCGCTGGAAAACGGCGGCATCTCGGAAGATCTGAAGACGGTGACCTGGAAGCTGAAGGACGGCATCACCTGGTCCGACGGCACGCCGCTGACGGCCGATGACGTGGTCTTCACCGCGAATTACTGCATGGACCCGGAAGGCGGCTGTGCGCAGCTGGCGAAATACGAGGGAATCGAAAGCGTCGAAGCGGTCGATCCGCTGACCGTGAAGGTGACCTTCGCCGAACCGCATCCCGACCCGTTCTCGGCCTTCGTCGGCGGCCAGTCGCCGATCCTGCAAAAGGCGCAGTTCGAAAATTGCACCGGTGCGGCGGCATCGACCTGCACGGAACAGAACTTCAACCCGATCGGCACCGGCCCCTTCAAGGTGATCGAGTTCAAGACCAACGACGTGATCACCTTCGAGGCCAACCCCGAATATCGCGAACCCGACAAGCCCGCCTTCGCCACGCTGACCATCAAGGGCGGCGGCGATGCATCCGCCGCCGCGCGCGCGGTTCTGGAAACCGGCGAATACGACTATGCCTGGAACACGCAGCTGGCGCCGGACGTGCTGGCGGGGATGGAAGCCGGCGGCAAGGGCAAGGTGCAGGTCGCCTTCGGCAGCCTGGTCGAACGCATCCTGGTCAACCTGACCGACGCCTCCTCATCCCTGCCCGAAGGCGAACGTTCGACCGCCAAGAACCCCAACCCGATCACCACGGACCCGGCCGTGCGCAAGGCGCTGTCCATGGCCATCGACCGCAGCCTGCTGACCGAGATCGGCTATGGTCAGGCCGGCAAGCCCACCTGCAACCTGGTCCCCGCGCCCGAGGCATGGGCCTCGGACAACACCGCCTGCCTGACGCAGGACATCGAAGGGGCCAAGAAGGTTCTGGAAGATGCCGGTTGGGTCGATAACGGCAGCGGCGTCCGCGAGAAGGACGGCGTCAGGCTGTCGCTGCTGTACCAGACCTCGGTCAATGCCGTGCGTCAGGACTTTCAGGCGCTGATCAAGCAATGGTGGTCGGAAATCGGCATCGAGACCGAGTTGAAGACCGTCGATGCCTCGGTCTTCTTCGGCGGGGATGCGGGCTCGCCCGACACGTTCCAGAAATTCTATGCCGATGTCGAGATGTATGCCAACAACTTCGAAGGCAACAACCCCGAGCCCTATCTGGCGCAATGGACCTGCGACAAGGCGCCCCGGCCGGAAACCCAATGGCAGGGCGAAAATCACGCCCGCTTCTGCGACCCGGAATATGACAAGCTGGTCGCCGAACTGGGCAAGACGGTCGATCTGACCGAACGCGGCAATCTGGGCAAGAAGATGAATGACATGCTGACCAAGGACAGCAACGTCATCATCCCGCTGGTCTATCGCGGCACCGCTTCGGCCGTCAGCAACACGCTGGAAGGCGTCAAGCTGAATGCCTGGGACACCGAGATCTGGAATGTGGCGGACTGGTCGCGCAAGCAGCAGTGATCTGAACCGATGATCCGGGCCGCCCGCCTCGCCGCAGGCGGCCCGGTTTCCGCCTGCCCCCATCCGCCAGAAGGCGGCGCAAGGGCGGGTCGACAACAGGGACGGCACCCATGCGCATCACGACAGGAACCCGAAGGGCCGCGTCATGCTGAATTTCACCATCCGGCGCCTGCTGCTGGCGATTCCCACGCTTCTGTTCATCTCGCTGGTGATCTTCCTGCTGCTGGAGGCCTCGCCCGGCGATCCGCTGGCCGACGTGCCGCTGACAGTGCCGCCCGAGGTGAAGGAAAAGATGCGCGAGGCGCTTGGGCTGGGACAGGCCTGGTATATCCGCTATGTCCTGTGGCTGAAGCAGTTCTTCTGGGTCGAGCCGGTCTACTGGTTCGACCAGGCCTTCGGCACCGATTTCAGCGCCGGCGCACAACGCATCATCAGCTTCCAGTCGCGCAGCCCCGTCTTCGACATCATCGCGCAGCGCCTGCCGCAGACGCTGGTGGTGGTCGGCATGTCCTATGTCGTCGGCGTGATGATCGCGATCCCGATCGGCATCGTCTCGGCCTACAAGCAGTATAGCTGGTTCGACCAGTTGGGCACCTTCGTGTCGATGGTCGGCTTCTCGATGCCGACCTTCTTCACCGGGGTCGTGCTGATCATCGTCTTCGGGGTCAAGCTGCAATGGTTTCCCTCGGTCTATGACACCACGCTGGTGGTGCGCGACTGGAACAGCTTTCTGGCCCAGGTCCGGCAGATGGTCATGCCGGTGACGGTTCTCGCGCTGTACAACGCGGCGCAGATCAGCCGTTTCATGCGCGCCTCGATGCTGGACAATCTGGGGCAGGATTACGTCCGCACCGCCCGCGCCAAGGGCCTGGGCGAACGCAAGGTGGTGCTGAAACACGTGCTGAGGAACAGCCTGATCCCGGTCGTCACCGTGATCGCGCTTGGACTGCCGACGGTGTTCGGCGGCGCCATCATCACCGAGCAGGTGTTCAAGGTGAACGGGCTTGGACAATTGCTGATCACGGCCATCAACGGCAACGACATTCCGATGGTGCTGACGCTGACCTTCATCTTCGCGATCCTGATCGTGATGTTCACCCTGATCGCCGACATCCTCTACGGCGTCCTCGACCCCCGGATCCGCTATGACTGAGACCGAACGCCAACGTCACCTCGACACGGCCGAGCTGGTCGACGAAAGCGCCGGAAACGCGGCCGTCACCGCCGACCTGCCGCCAGACGACCCGGTCCGTGCGGGCGGCGAGACGCGCAGCCAGTGGCGCGATGTCTGGCGGCAGTTCCGCAGCCACAGGGGCGCGATGGTGGCGCTGGTGCTGTTCGTCCTCGTGCTGCTGTTCGTCTCGATCGGGCCCTGGCTGTGGACGATCGATCCGACCTATGTCGATATCCGCGCCCGCAATTCCGGCTTCGTGGCCGCCCATCCGCTGGGCACCGACCAGTTGGGCCGCGACATGCTGGCCCGGCTGATGGCGGGAGGCCGCGTTTCGATCGCGGTGGGGATGACGGCCATGCTGATCGCGATCTTCCTCGGCAGCATGATCGGGGTCATGTCGGGTTATTTCAGACGCCTCGATGCGCCGCTGATGCGGATCACCGAACTGTTCCTGGCGCTGCCGCTGCTGCCGCTGCTGCTGCTGATGGTGACGCTGTTCCGTGAACCCCTGTCGCAGAATTTCGGGCCGGCGACGGGCATCTTCATCCTGATCGTCTCGGCCATCGGCGCGACAAGCTGGATGCAATCGGCGCGCATCGTGCGCGGCGACGTGCTGGGCCTGAAAGAGCGTGAATTCATCCTTGCCGCGAAATCCATCGGCACGCCGCCGCGACGGATGATCCTGCGCCACATCCTGCCCAACGTGCTGTCGCCGATCATGGTCGCGGCGACCCTGGGCATCGCCACCGCGATCATCACCGAAAGCGCGCTGAGCTTTCTGGGTCTCGGCTTTCCCCCGGATTTTCCGACCTGGGGGCGGCTGCTCTACGACGCCGTGGATCAGATGGTCCTCTATCCCAGCCGGGTGATCCTGCCCGGCATCTTCATCTCGCTGACGGTTCTGTGCGTGAATTATATCGGCGACGGGCTGCGAGACGCGATGGACCCGCGGATCCGCGGCCGCTGACACAGGCGCGCCGGACCGGGCGGCGGGCCGGCCTTCCCCTCGCGCTCTTTCCAAATACCTTGCAGGGGGTCCGGGGGACGCAAAGTCCCCCGGCGATCAATAGGCCGTGCCGGCACCTGCCGGCAAGGCGCCATAAGGCAGCCAGACCGTCTTGGTCCGGGTGGCGCGGCGCAGAAACTCCTCACCCTGCGCCTCGGCTCCGGTCCAGTCGCGGTTCACGGGCGACCAGACCGGCTTCAGGTTTCCGCCCGCCGCAAGTTCGACCGCCTCCAGCCCGGCGCCCGGATACCACATCGCGGCCACGGCATCATGGGCGGCCAGAACCTGCGCCAGGTCCGGTTTCGATCCGGTCACGATGTTCACCACCCCGGCCGGCAGGTCCGAGGTGTCGAAGACCTGATACAGATCGGCCAGCGCCAGCGGATCGTCCTGCGCGGGGATCGCCACGACACAATTGCCCATCGCGATGGCGGGCATGACCAGCGACATGAACCCGGCCAGGGGCTGCATGTTCGGGCAGGCGATGCCGATGACACCGAAAGGCTCGGGGATCACATTGACCAGATGGCCGGGCCTGGCCTGCACGTTGGTGCCGTCGAATTTGTCGGCCCATGCCGCATAGTGGAAGGCGCGGGCGATGGCGGCATCGGTTTCGGCCCGGCTGGTCCGGCGCGTGAAATCCTCGGCGCGGGCAGCAAGGTTCTCGGCAATATAGTACAGAACCTGCGCGCGCCCGTGACCGCCCATCGCGGCCCATTTGCCGGCCTTGGCCGCCGCCTCGACCGCGTTTCGGATATCCTTTCGGTTGCCCAAAGGTGCAAGTCCGCCCGCCACCCCATACATGACACCGCCATCGGGCCGTTTCTGCGCGCCGCCGATATAATGCTTGGCGGTGCGGTCCAGCCCGCCGCCCTGCTCCGCGCCGTCCATCACGACCGGCGCCTTCGGCGCGGCTTCGCCCGCCGATTTTATCTTCGGTTCGGCCAGGTAATCCAGCATCCCCGCGCGCCCGCCCTCGCGGCCGAATCCGCTTTCGCGATAGCCGCCGAAGGGCGCCGCGGCGTCGAAGGCATTGGCGCAGTTGATCCACAGCACCCCGGCCTTGACCTGCGCGGCGATGTCCGTGGCCACGCTGGCGCTTTCCGACCAGACCGAGCCTGCCAGCCCGTAGCGCGTGTTATTGGCCAGCGAGATCGCCTCGTCGGCGGTGCGAAATGTCGAAAGTGTCGCGATGGGGCCGAAGATTTCCTGCTCCATGCCCGGGTTGCCTGGGGCGATGTTGCGCAGATAGCCCGGTGCGATGAAACAGCCCTCGCCCGGCTGTCCGCCGATCAGTTCAGCCCCGGCATCGGTCGCAGCCTTGCAGATCGACAGAATGCGGTCCTTCTGCACCGGATCGACGATGGCTCCGATATCGGTGGACTTGTCCAGCGGCGGACCCGGCCGCAGCCTTTCCATCCGTGCGCGCAGCAGCGCCTCGAACCGGTCCGAAACCGCCTCGGCCACCAGGATGCGGGAACCGGCGCAGCAGACCTCGCCCTGGTTGAACCAGATTGAATCGACGACGCCCTCCACGGCCGCGTCGAGATCGGCGTCTTCCATCACGATGAAGGGCGATTTGCCGCCCAGTTCCAGCGTCAGAGCCCTGCCGCTGCCCGCCATCGCGCCGGCAATCGCGCGGCCGACCTCGGTCGAGCCGGTGAAGGCGATCTTGTCCACCTGCGCCGCCACCAGCGCCGCGCCGGTTTCGCCGTCGCCGGTCACGATGTTGACGACACCTGCGGGAAGGCCGATCTGCTGGCAGATTTCGGCAAAGGCCAAGGCCGTCAGCGGGGTGTATTCGGCGGGCTTCAGAACCACCGTGTTCCCTGCCGCCAGGGCGGGCGCGATCTTCCAGGCCAGCATCAGCAGCGGAAAGTTCCACGGGATGATCTGGCCGCAGACGCCCAGCGGCGCGTGGCCCGGAAAGGCCGTATCGCGCAGTTCGGCCCAACCCGCGTGGTGATAGAAATGTCGCGCGACCAGGGGAATGTCGATGTCGCGGCTTTCGCGGATCGGCTTGCCGTTATCCAGCGTCTCCAGGACCGACAGAATGCGTTCGCGTTTCTGCACATGCCGCGCGATGGCATAAAGGTAACGGGCGCGTTCGGTCCCGCTGAGCGCGGCCCATTTCGGCTGTGCCCGGCGCGCGGCCCTGACCGCCTGCGCCACATCCTCGGCGCTGCCCTGCGTCACCTTGGCCAGCGCCTCGCCGGTCGAGGGATCGCGGGTGGCGAAGGTCTGGCCGGGTTTCGTGACCTTGCCGCCGATGAAATGGCCAAAGGGCGCGCGCGCCTTCAGCCAGTCGCGGGCGGCACTGCTGTCTTCGACCGAGGGGCCGTATTCCATGCTGTCCATGATTTCGCTCACGCGGCTCATTCTGTCCCTCAGGCGATGGCTTGGCGATGACCGGCGGCATAGCGGCCGGTGACGTGGTGGCTGATCTGGCGTTCGATATCGCCAAGAAGGCTGCTGGCGCCGATGCGGAACAGGTCCGGGCTCAACCAGTCGCGGCCCAGTTCCTCGGCCATCAGCACCTGCCAGTCGATCGCGTCCCTGGCGGTGCGCAATCCGCCCGCCGGCTTGAATCCGACCCGGTGCCCG
Organism: Paracoccus sp. UBA5162; assembly: GCF_002413585.1. NCBI lineage: Bacteria > Pseudomonadati > Pseudomonadota > Alphaproteobacteria > Rhodobacterales > Paracoccaceae > Paracoccus > Paracoccus sp. UBA5162. The sequence goes on along the minus strand of NZ_DHXG01000065.1, from coordinate 6,163 downwards.
GTCAGGGTCCGGTAGTCCCGGATCGCGCGACACATGACCAGCGACACGGGCAGGGTCGCGTTGACACCTTCCTTGCCGGTCGAGGTCTTGATCCAGTCGGCCCCGGCCTGCATCGCGACATGGCTGGCACGGGCGACATTTTCCAGCGATTTCAGATCTCCGGTGGCGAGGATGGTTTTCATCCGGACGGGTCCGCAGGCATCGCGCATGGCCCGGATCTCGTCATAAAGGGCGGTCCATTCGGCGCGCAGGACATGGGCGCGGGTGATCACGATGTCGATCTCGTCGGCGCCCTGATCGACGGCATGACGGATCTCGGCCAGACGCAGATCCAGCGGCATCAGGCCGGCGGGAAAGCCGGTCGCGACGCTGGCCACGGGAATGCCGGAATTGCCAAGCGCGCGCTTGGCGGCGGCGACCATGGTGGGATAGACGCAGACGGCGCCCGTGGTCAGGTGAGGCACGCCCATCGCCTGCAGCAATTCGGCGGCGACGGGCTGGCGGGCCTTGGCGCATAACCGCGCCACCCGATCCTCGGTGTCGTCGCCGGCCAGCGTGGTCAGGTCGATGCAGCGGACCGCATTCAGAAGCCAGGCTGCCTGATGGTCCTTCTTCAGGCTGCGGCGCACGGGCAGCGTCGCCGCCCGGCGCAGCGCGGCGGGCGTATTGATGCGGATATCGGCGAAGCCTTCGATGCGAAGATCGGTGCCGGGATTGCGATGATCGGACATGTCCCCCCTCGGACCGGATGGCAGGGTGCAAGGTAGCCCCAGCCGGTCAGGGCGGCAAGGTGCGAGGCGCACGCGCGGCACTTCCATCGGTCAGGCATTGTCGCGGAACGGCGCCCGATCGGGGCGCGGAAGGCGGCGGCCCGACGGCGTTCCCGGCGCTTGGATCCTGGGCCCGCGCCGATCCGGTCGGCTATTTCCGCGGCCTGGCCCGCCGAGTGTTCCACCAGCCGCTGAGGCGCCCGCGCGCGCCGGCGGCGTCCGAGGTGACGCGATCGGTGGTACGATCCCACCTTGCATCCGCGGATCTGATCGCCGGGTCGAGGGTCCGTTCGCGGAACTGCGCCCACATGCGCCAGATCAGCACAAGGAAGATCAGCAGGACGGCAGAGATGATCATCGCGCCCCAGTTGCGCGGGCGGTCATTGGGATTGGCCAGCGTGTCGATCGCGATCGCGTTGGGATAGGCGGTCAACCATGGGATGCGCCAGCCATAGGCAGTCACGCTGACCCATTGCGGATCGGCTTTTCCGGATCGCAGATTGGTCGCCTCGGCATGAAGATTGGCGCTGTCATACTTGAAATAGGGCGGCCAGATCCAGCCGGTATCCTCGTTGCGATAGACAAAGACCTTGCCATTCGGGCGCACCGTTTCGATGAAGCGGACATCGCGCTGCCCCGAGGCGTTCTGAACCGTTCCGGTATCCTGGGCGGCGTAGAAGATCGCGTTCGACGAGGTGACCGGGGTCAGCCGGTTATAGGTATTGGTGATCCGGACAGTGTTCTTTGACGGAAGCGCATAATCCAGGAACAGGAACACCACGATCCCCAGCAGAACCCCCAGAACGACCTTGACGTAATGCATTTTCCGGCGGCCCCTTATTGCCAGTTGATCCAGTAGACGATTCCCATGATCGTCAATGTCGGGATGATGAAGACCAGCCACAAGAGCCGCGACCGCAGGCTCTTGTCAAACCCGACCATGGATTTGCGGACGAATTTGCCCCGGGCGGCCCGATCGCCCGCCATGTCGGGGTGACGCTCGGCCCAGATGTTCTCCAGCCTCTCGCGGCGCAGCGACCGGATGTAAAGTCGCAGAAGCAGATAGAACATCGCCTCGAGCAGCAGCACAAGGACAATCAGGCGGAAGAAGGCGATCAACGATATCTCTCCGGGCCGAACCCCGCGGCGCGGCCTGACGGACGGCCCGGTTCCGGATCAGGCTACCACGACGCGCGCGCCCGGGGCCAGCGGAAGGCGCCGCATCGGGCCGTGCGGTTCCGGGCGCGGGCCCTGCATCTGCCGGACCTGTCGGCGGGCCGTTCTCCGCCCGGCCCGTCGTCGCGACGGGGCGTTGTCTTCGCAGGCGGCGCGGCCTAGCCTGTGGGCCATGAATTCGCTGAAATCCGCCATCGAGGCGCGGCGTGACGATCTGATCGCGTTGACGCAGGATCTGATCCGCATCCCGACGCTGAACCCGCCGGGCCGACACTATCGCGACATCTGCGATTATCTGCGGGCCCGGATGGCGCCGCAGGGCTGGGACTGCGAATTGATCCGTGCCAAAGGCAGCCCCGGCGACAGCGACACCTATCCGCGCTGGAACATGATCGCCCGCAAGGCGGGCGCAACGCCGGGCGAATGCGTCCATTTCAACGGCCATCACGACGTGGTCGAGGTCGGCCATGGCTGGTCCCGCGATCCTTTCGGGGGCGAACTGGACGGCGACAGGATCTATGGCCGCGGATCCTGCGACATGAAAGGCGGGCTGGCGGCCAGCATCATCGCCGCCGAAGCCTTCGTGGCGACCCATCCCGATTTCGCGGGCAGCATCGAGATCAGCGCGACAGCGGACGAGGAATCGGGCGGCTATGGCGGCGTCGCCTACCTGGCCGAACGGGGTGCCTTTGCTCATGTCGATCACGTCATCATCCCCGAGCCGCTGCACAAGGACCGCATCTGCCTGGGCCATCGCGGCGTCTGGTGGGCCGAGATCGAGACGCATGGCCGGATCGCCCATGGCTCGATGCCGTTTCTGGGCGATTGCGCGGTGCGCCACATGGGTGCCGTTCTGGCCGAGATGGAGGCCGCGCTGTGGCCGCTGCTGGCCGGCAAGCATACCGCGATGCCGGTGATCCCCGAAGGCGCGCGGTCATCGACGCTGAACCTCAACGCGATCCATGGTGGCGCGCCCGAACCGGAGGACGGCTATACCGGCCTGCCCGCGCCCTGCGTGCCCGACCGCTGCCGCATCACCATCGACCGGCGCTTTCTGATCGAAGAGGATCTGGCCGAGGTCAAGGCCGAGATCACGGCCCTGCTGGATCGGGTCAAGGCGCGGCGGCCCGGCTTTCGATACGAGATTCGCGACCTTTTCGAGGTGGTGCCGTCAATGACCGACAAGGACGCACCGATCGTGACCTCGACCGCAGCCGCGATCGGGCGCGTGCTGGGCCGCGAAGCCGACTATGTCGTCAGCCCCGGCACCTATGACCAGAAGCATATCGACCGGATCGGAAAGTTGAAGAACTGCATCGCCTATGGTCCGGGGGTGCTGGATCTGGCCCACCAGCCCGACGAATGGATCGGCGTGCAGGACATGATCGACAGCGCCAGGATCATGGCGCTGGTGCTCGAGGATCTGTTGACGTCAGTCGAACGCTGATCGCGCCCGCCTTCCAGACCGCAGAAGGACGGCCGGGCGCGAACCGACATTGCCTTTGCCGAATGATTGCCGTCGCGCCCCGGCCCGCTCTGGCGCGAGGATTTCGCCATCGAAGACCGGTATCGGACAGCTAGTCGTCATACCACATGCGCGACAGGTTCGCCTTGGCCTTGAACACCCGGTCGAAAGCCGGCGACTTGCCCTGTTCGTCGAAGATCGCCTTGGCGGCGGCGTCGAGGTCGAACAGGATCTCACGGCGTGCCGGGTCGCGGACCCAGCTGGTGACCCAGCCGACGATGGCCATCCGTTCGCCGCGGGTCACGGGTTCTACCCGGTGCAGCGCCGATGTCGGATAGAGCACGAGATCACCGGCAGCAAGCCGGACGCCTCTTTCTTCCACCGCGTCCTCCATCACCAGTTCGCCGCCATCGTATTCCCCCGGATCGCTGAGCGCGAGGGTGAAGGACAGATCCGTCCGGCTGCCCATCATCACCGGATCGTCCACATGGGTGCCATAGGTCATCCCGCCGCGATAGCGCGACAGGAGAAGGCGTGCGAACTTCTTCGGCCGCGCCGCCGAGCGGAACACCTCGTTGCCGTTCAGCGTGTCGCGCACCTTGGTGAAGATCGTCTCCAGTCCCGGCGATGCCACCGCCTGAAGGTTGCTCTTGACGTTGCGCGCATAGCGACCGGCGGTGCGCTTTCCATCCTCGTATTCGAGCTTCTCGGCGGCCTCTCGCAAGGCCGCCGTTTCGTGGGTGTCAAGGGCGTTTCCGATGACGATCATCATGGATTCACTCTGCCCCGAGGGAGGCCAGTTCCATTCTTGCCGCTGCCGCGTAGAGAATGGACGGATCCTTTTCGTAATCTCCCTGTCCCTGCAGATCACCGAACGCGGAACCTGCCGCCTCGACCTGTTCCACGATCGCCGCCGCCGCATCCGACGCCTTGGCGTCGTCGCTTGCCGCAAGTTCGCCTGCCTCGGCCTCGATCACCCGCATGAAGCCCCAGGCATCATGGTATTCCTTTACATTCGCCAGTGTTCCGCCTTCGACCGCTATTGCGTATTCGTCGGCCGCGACACGGGTCAGCGCCGCAAAGGATTTCAACTGATCAGCCGCGTCGAAATTCGTCCGGACCTCTTCATGCGTCTGGCGCACCTTGCCGAACATTTCCGCAATCTTCTCATAGGAATCTTCCGCCTCGGCCGCTGCGGCAAGCGCCGAGATCTGTTCCCGCAGATCGCCATATCCCAGTTGGTCAAGCCGCTTGGCGACGGCTTCGTACTTCTCTTCGATCGGATGGCCCATATGCGTCTTTGCCGCCGACAGATCGCCCGCCTCGTACAGCGCAAGCCCCGCGCGCAGATGGCCTTCCATGAAGCCGAGATCGGTCAGAAAGGCGACATCGGGATCGATTGCGGCGCCGCCGCCTTCACCCTCGCCCTCGCCGCCTCCTTCGCCTTCGGAAGCGGCGGCTTCACCCTCGCCCTCGGAAGCGGCAGCTTCACCCTCGCCTTCGGAAGCAGCGGCTTCACCCTCGCCTTCGGCGGCAACCGATCCCCCCTCGCCTTCGCCCTCGGCGCCCTTGCCCTCGCCTTCGGCGGCTGACGCTTCACCCTCGCCCTCGGCATTGACCGGCGCTTCGGCCGCGCCCCCCTCTCCTTCGCCCTCGGCTTGCGCGATGACATAGCTCGAGCGGCCCTCGATCCGCTCTGCCTGGGCCATCAGCGGCGTGCCGATGACCATGGCCGCGGCGCCGCCCAGGGCGACGATCCGCTTGGGGGTGATGCTCCGAAAGGTCCGTTTGTTCACGTCAGGCATATCCGACTCCTTTACTCAACTTTCGACGCGTTATCAGGGAAGTTTCTGAACCTGTCAATGCGCGATGTCGGCGAAGCGGAAAGGCAGCGCCGCCAGCGCCTTGCACGCACCGGCACGCCCTGCCGGGGATCAGGCGCCTTTCCCCTTGCGGGCAAGCTGACGCGACCGGAAAGGGATCGTGCAATCCAAGGCCGGGACAGATCGCAGAGGCAAGTGAAGGCGGCCGCCGAAGCGACGCACCGGCACAGGCGGCGGCTGAAAGGCTAGGCTTTCGGCCTGCTCGGGGCGGCGGGCTTGCGCGCCGGTCTTGCGGCGGAGCCGCGTTTTTTCGTGGCCGCCTTGCCATTGGTGGCGCCAGAGCTTGCCCCGGCCTTCCCGGATGCGGAGTCGCTGGCCAGGGGTTTCGCCGATCCCGGCTTCGCGACGGCTTTTTTCGCGGCGGTTCGGGATGCGGCCGCTTTCCGCCCGGCCGCGGGCCTTGCCGAAGCCGTCTTGCCGGTCGATCCCGCGGCCTCTTTCGCCGCAGCGGACTTCGCCGCGTCCGGCCTTGTCGCCCGCTGGCTGCGGGTCGAGGATTTCCCGGGCGCGGCACTGTCCTGCGCAGTCTTTCCGGAGCCGGATTTCTCGGGTTTCGCCGACCCCGCCCCTTCGGTGATCCACGAAGTCGCCGCCTGCATCGCGTCGCCGGGAAAGACCGCAACCTCGCCCGGCATCAGCGGCGCGAACATTTTCACCGATCGGGTGATCCAGCCGATATCGCTGACCACCGCGACCTTTTCAAAACTGCGCCAATGGGTCAGGCCCAGCCGCGCGTCGTCCCACATCGCGCCGGTCGTATAGGTTTCGAAATCCGGGCCAAGCTGCATCAGCAGCCGCAGCTTTCCATGTTTCCGTTCCATCTTGCGCACCAGCGGGATCAGCCGATCCTCGTAATCGCGCGAGGTGAC
>NZ_DHXG01000066.1:0-11577 GCF_002413585.1 Paracoccus sp. UBA5162 | reverse complement strand
AAGTGGCGGAGACGAAGGGATTCGAACCCTCGAGGCGGTTTCCCGCCTGCACCCTTAGCAGGGGTGTGCCTTCGACCACTCGGCCACGTCTCCGCCGATCCGTATATGGACCGGCGTCCATAGTGACAAGGGGGATTTGGTGGTGGATCGTTTGAAACCACGGGATCAGCGGACGGATGGCCAGCCCTTCATCGTCCCACTGGTCGCGTCCGTCAAGCGGTGTAATTGCCCAGATGGCCTGAGGGCATGATGAGGCGGCTTTTGTTGTGATGCGGAGAATGGGGTCGACCTCCTCCGTGTCGATCTGAGCGAATGCTTCGACCATCATGTAGCGACTGGCGGTCTGCCACTCGTCGTTCTGCTCGAAGAGAACAGCGCCGATCAGGCGCATGATCGAGGCCTCGTTGGGGATGATGCCTACGACATCGGCGCGGCGCTTCACCTCCTTGTTCAAACGTTCAATGGGATTGGTCGAGTGCAGCTTCGTCCGCTGCTGTCGCGGGAACGACATGTAGGCCAGCACGTCGTGCTCGCTGGCGTCCATGAGATCGGCGAGCTTGGGCCAGCGCGGGCGCAGCTGTTCCGCGACCTTGTGCCAGTTCTTGCCGGCTTGGGTTGGGTCGGGTTGATCGAAAGACTCCCGGATCGCGGCGGCGACGACGGTGTGCTGGCCGCGGGACACGTGCGCCAGGACGTTGCGCATCAAGTGAACGCGGCAGCGCTGCCCGCTCGGCCGTCGCCGATCCCCCGGATCGGCTTTTGGGCCTCACCTTCGAACACCGGGGCGATGGCCGCCCTGAGGCCCGTGTGCGCATCGCTGATGACCGATCGCACGCCGCCGAGACCCGGACCTTCAGGGACCGCAGGACCTCGGTCCAGAACGTCTCGGCTTCGGTCGGGCCGATGCCCAGGCTGATGATCCCCCTCCGGCCCCCGGAGTTGGCGGCGACAGCGATTATGGCCGCGACGGGCACGATGCGCCCGCCCTGGTGGACTTTGAGGTAGAGGTCGCATCCAACCAGACGTAGGGCCATTCTCCCGTCAGCGGGCGGTTCAGGAACTCGCCCACGCGTTCGTCGATGTCCTTGCAGAGCTTCGATACGGGGCTTTTCGAGATGCCCGACAGACCCATGGCCTGCACCATTTCGTCGACGTGCCGGGTCGAGACGCCGCGGATCCAGGCCTCCTGAATGACAGCCACCAGCGCCTGCTCTGAGGCTTTCGGGGCTTCGAGAAAGCCAGGGAAGTAGCTGCCCTTCCGCAGCTTCGGCACCCGCAGGTTCAGCGTGCCCAAACGGGTATCGAGAGCGCGCTCTCGATACCCGTTCCGCCGTGTCGTTCGTTCGACGTTGCGCTCATGCCGCCCGGCGCCGATCAGTCCTTCGACATCGGCTTCCATGATCAGTTGCAGCATCGGATCGGCGATGGTTGGAAGAAAGTCTCCCTGATGGTGCTTGGCCAGCAGCTCGGACAGGTCCATCGCTGTCTTGGTCGTCGAGGTCTCCGTATGGCTTGGGGTTGAAGCGTCGAAACTCCGCCTCAATCCTGCACCTCGATGGCCACCCGGGATCACACCGTTGGCGGCGTCGAAATTACACTAGCACCTCGGACACGAACGTCCCACTTGCTGCCTGAGCTACTCACCATCCTTTGGCCAGAATTCCGGCGTGATTTAAGCTGCTTGACCTGCTGGCCGGTTTCGAACTGGTTGAAGTAGACCACGGCAGGCGCTCGTCAGCAATGGGCGGTGTGAGGCCCGCTGCTGATTGTAGAAGGCGGTCCATCGGCCGATGCCAGTCTTCGCCTGCGAGCCGGTCTCCCAGGCGGGCAGATAGACGCATTCATACTTCAGATACCGCCAGAGGCGCTCAATGTTGTCGAGGCGGGGCGGCCTGAGCCGCGTCAGTCGCCTTGCAAGGCTGCGATGATGGGGCCGAAATCCGCGGCCTTGAGGCTGGCTCCGCCGACCAGCGCCCCGTTCACATGCGCGATGGCGAAAATCTCGGCGGCATTCGCCGCCTTCACGCTGCCGCCATACAGAAGACTGACATTCGCCGCGTCTGTCACCTTGCCGACCAGCCGTTCGCGCATCAGCGCATGGACTTCGGCGATCTGGTCGCCGCTGGGAGTTCGGCCGGTGCCGATGGCCCAGACCGGTTCATAGGCGATCACCGTGTTGCCGGCATTGGCGCCGGGCGGGATCGAGCCCTCGAGTTGCGCGGCGATCACCTCCAGTGCCTCGTCATCGTCGCGCTGCGCCTCGGTCTCGCCGACGCAGATGATCGCGATCAGGCCGGCGTCATGGGCCGCCGCAGCCTTGGCCGAGACATCGGCGTCGGTCTCGCCATGATCGGCGCGGCGTTCGGAATGGCCGAGAATGACGTAATCGGCGCCGGCATCCTTCAACTGCACGGCGGCGATGTCGCCGGTATGGGCGCCGAAGGCGCGCGCGTGGCAATCCTGCCCCCCAAGCGCGATCGGATGGGCGCCGATTCGCGCCTTCATCGGTTGGATCAGCAATGCCGGCGGGCAGATCAGCACGTCGCAGCCGGGGTCGGGTCGGGCCGCGATCAGCGCGTCGATCTGCGACAGCGCCGCCAGATCGCCGTTCATCTTCCAATTGCCCGCAGCCAGCTTGCGTGGTGCCATGCCCTGTCCTCCGCTTCGCACAATCAAAGGCTTAGGGAAACGCGGCCCTGGCTGCAATGATGATTGTCGCCGACGAGGCGGTTCACTCGGCCGTGCGACTACCTTCCAACGGCTCGAAGCGGACGGATTCGCCGCAGCCGCAGGCATCGGTCACATTCGGATTGCGAAAGCGGAATCCGGATTCGATCAGGCCGGATTCATAGTCGATCTCGGTCCCGAACAGGAACATCTGCGCCATGGGCGCGATCAGCACGCGGGCCTCGCCCTGTTCGACGACCTCGTCTGCCTTGTCGGGGGACTGGGCCAGATCCATCGTGTATTCCATTCCCGCGCAACCACCCTTCTTCAGGCCGATCCGCAGGCCGTAGGCCTGTTTGCCCGCCATCAGCCGCACGATCTGACGCTCGGCGGAGGGCGTGATGGTGACGGGGCTTTTGCCGGGAATGCCGAACATGGGCGGGCCTTTCGTTGCATCTGTCACAGAAGATAGGGTCCGGGGTGCTCGCGCTCAAGCCCCTGCGCTGGCCGGCGGCCGGACGATGCAGGGCTGCGATCACATCGGAACATTTCCCCGCGATGACGGCGGTTGCCTGCGCGTCCTTCCGCCGACGCGGCGTTGCGCGGCAAAACCCCCGCGTGTATCAGGTTGCCCAGGAACGGCAGTTTGAAGGATGACGCGGATGCGCAGGGTTGTTGTCACCGGACTTGGGATGGTCACGCCGCTGGCTTCGGGCGTCGAGGCGACGTGGCAGCGGTTGCTGGCCGGGACGTCCGGGGCAGGCCGGATCACGCGATTCGATCCCAGCGATGTGGTCACGAAATATGCCTGCGAGATCCCGTTCGGCGATGGCAGCGACGGCACCTTCAATCCCGACGACTGGATGGCGCCCAAGGACCGGCGCAAGGTCGATGATTTCATCCTCTACGGCATGGCCGCCGCCGATCAGGCGGTGAAGGATGCCGGATGGGAGCCCGAGGACGAGGAAGACCGTCTCCGCACCGGCGTCATGATCGGTTCGGGGATCGGCGGGCTGACATCGATCGCGGAAACGGCGGTGCTGATCAAGGAACGCGGGCCAAAGCGTGTCTCTCCCTTCTTCATTCCGGGTGCGCTGATCAACCTGATCTCGGGACAGGTCAGCATCCGTTACGGCTTCAAGGGGCCGAACCACGCCGTGGTGACGGCCTGTTCGACGGGGGCCCATGCCATCGGCGATGCGGCGCGGCTGATCATGCTGGGCGATGCGGACGTGATGATCGCGGGCGGTGCCGAGGCGCCGATCAGCGAAATCGGGATCGCCGGCTTCAACGCCTGCAAGGCGCTGTCCACGCGGCGCGATGACGATCCGACTGCCGCGAGCCGCCCCTATGACAAGGACCGCGACGGTTTCGTGATGGGCGAAGGCGCCGGTGTCGTCGTCCTTGAGGAATATGAACACGCCAGGGCGCGCGGTGCGACGATCCATGCCGAGGTTCTGGGCTATGGGCTGTCGGGCGACGCCTATCACATCACCGCGCCCGCCGAGGATGGAGATGGCGGATACCGGGCGATGCAGAACGCCCTGCGCAATGCCGGGATCGGCCCCGAGAAGATCGACTATATCAATGCGCATGGCACCAGCACGATGGCCGACACCATCGAACTGGGCGCGGTCGAGCGGCTGATGGGAGATCATTCCAGGAACGCCGTCATGTCGTCCACCAAGTCCAGCATCGGGCATCTGCTGGGCGCGGCGGGTGCGGTCGAGGCGATCTTCTGCGTGCTGGCGATTCGCGACCAGATCTGCCCGCCGACCATCAATCTGGACAATCCGGCCGTCCAGCCGAAGCTGGATCTGGCCGCCAATGCGGCGGTCCGGCGCAAGGTCGACATCGCCTTGTCCAACAGCTTCGGCTTCGGCGGCACCAATGCCAGTCTGGTTCTCGGGAAGGTCAAGGAATGATCTGGCGCAACATCGCCTCGAACTTCCTGACCCTGCTGATTGTCCTGCTGATCGCCGCCGCCGCGGCTGTGGCCTGGGCAAAGCGCGAGTTTTCCGGTCCGGGGCCAAGCGAAATCGCGCAATGCGTCCAGATCGCGCCCGGGGCCAGCCTGAATGCAGTCAGCCAGCAACTTGCCTCGCAGGGCGCAGTCAGCAGCGCCTATATCTTCCGCGCCGGCACTGATTACATGGACAAGGCGCGCGACCTGAAATTCGGCAGCTATCTGGTGGCACCACGCGCGAGCATGGAAGATATCGTCGGCGTGATCACCGCGGGCGGCCCCTCGACCTGCGGGACCGAGGTGATCCTTCGCGTCGGCGTGCGCGAGACGAACGTGCTGCTGCGCGACATGAACCCCGATACCGGCGCCTTCGAAGAGATGGCGCGCTGGAGCCCCGAAAGCGGCGATCTTCCCGAAGCGATCGTGGCTGCCGAGAAAAAGCCCGATGCCCGCCTGCGCGTCGCCCTGGCCGAGGGCGTGACCAGCTGGCAGGTGGTTCAGGGGCTGAACGCCGTCGATTTCCTGACCGGCGAAGTGGACAAGGTTCCCGCCGAAGGATCGCTGGCGCCGGATACCTATGATGTCGAGGCGGGCGCCGATCGCGGCGCGCTGCTGGCCGAGATGGCGGCGCGGCAATCAAGGATCCTGGCGCAGGAATGGGAGGCGCGGCCTTTCGGCCTGCCCTATGACAGCCCGGAACAGGCGCTGATCATGGCATCGATCGTCGAGAAGGAGACCGGCCTGCCCGAGGAACGGCCGCAGGTGGCCAGCGTCTTCGTGAATCGGCTGGAACAGGGGATGCGGCTGGAAACCGATCCCACGGTGATCTACGGCATCACCCGGGGCGAGGGAATTCTGGATCGCGGCCTCAGGCGCTCTGAACTTGCGGCGCAGACGCCCTACAACACCTACCGGATCGACGGCCTGCCGCCGACGCCCATCGCCAATCCGGGACGCGCGGCGATCAATGCGGCGCTGAACCCGGCCCAGACCGACTATATCTTCTTTGTCGCCGATGGCTCGGGCGGGCACGCCTTTGCCCGCACGCTGCAGGAACATAACGCCAATGTCGCCCGCTGGCGCCAGATCGAGGCGCAGCGGGGGCAGGCGACCGACACGCCGGTGCAGGGCGGCGGCTGAGCGCGCCGCGCCGGATCCGCGGGCGGCGCGGCGCGGATCGGGTTCAGACCTCGTATTCGGTCAGAAAGTCCCTTGGTATCAGAAGGTTCTTTCGGCTCAGGGCCTTCACGTCGCGTTCTCCGCACAGTGCCATGCTGATATCCAGCTCCTTCCGGATGATCTCCAGCGCGTGGGTTACGCCGGTCGCTCCCATCGCCCCAAGGCCGTGCAGCCAGGCCCGCCCGATCCAGGTCGCATGGGCGCCAAGCGCCAGCGCCTTCAGCACGTCCTGACCCGATCGGATGCCGCTGTCCATGTGGATCTCGACCCGGTCGCCCACCGCCGCGACGATATGCGGCAACATCCGGATCGCGGACAAGGCCCCGTCCAGTTGCCGCCCGCCGTGATTGCTGACCACGATCGCATCGGCCCCGAAATCGGCCGCGATCCGGGCGTCCTCGGGGTCCATGATGCCCTTCAGGATCAGCTTGCCGCCCCACATGTCGCGGATGCGGGCGATCTTGTCCCAGTCCAGCCGCTCGTCGAACTGCTCGGCGGTCCAACTCATCAGCGACGAGGTGTCGCCCACGCCCTTCGCATGGCCGACGATATTGCCGAACTGGCGTCGCCTGGTCCGCAGCATCCCCATGCCCCACCGCCATTTCAACGCCAGATCCAGCATCACCGGCAGCGTCAGCTTCGGCGGCGCCGACAGCCCGTTCTTCAGATCCTTGTGCCGTTGCCCCAGGATTTGCAGATCCAGCGTCAGAACCAGCGCGCTGCAACCCGCCGCCTTGGCGCGATCAATGATGGCGGCCACGAAATTCTGATCACGCATGACGTAAAGCTGGAACATGAAGGGCTTGGTGGCATGGGCCGCCACATCCTCGATCGAACAGATCGACATCGTGGACAGGCAGAAGGGAACGCCGAATCTTTCGGCGGCGCGGGCCGCGTGAATCTCGCCATCGGCATGTTGCATCCCGGCCAGCCCGACCGGCGCCAGCCCCACCGGCATCGAGACAGGCAGGCCCGCCATATCCGACGCGGTCGATCGGTCGGACATGTCCACCGCCACCTTCTGGCGCAGTTTCAGCCGTGCGAAATCGGTGGTGTTCTCGCGAAAGGTCTGTTCGGTATAGCTGCCCGATTCCGCATAATCGTAGAACATCCGCGGCGTGCGCGCCCGGTGCAGCCGTTTCAGATCCTCGATGCAGGTGATGACGGGCATGGCCGGGCCTCCTCAGTGTGGTCAGAATTTCTTACCACCGGTCGCGAACCTGCTCAATCGCCCCTGTCACAACCCCATCCGGGCGCGCAGATCGGGCTCGATGACCGGCCTTCTCAGGGCTTCGGCACGGCGGGTCAGGGCATCGCCCTCGGCCTCGGTGGCGGTCTCGATCGCGGCTGATCCGCCGGCCGCATGATCGGGCAGGGTCGGCTCGGCCAGGGCCTGCGCCGTCGGCAGCAGCCTTGGATAGGCGGTATCGCCGCGCCCGCAGGCGGCAAGAATCAGCAGGGTGCAGACCATCAGAGGAACCGGCTTCGTCATGACGCCCAGGTTAGGGCGAGGGCGCCTGTCCCGCAATCGCCCTTTTCCCGCCCCGGTCGCTGGCCTAGACAGGGACATGGCCCGTACCCAAGGTTCCCGCGCCGAGATCACCGGACCGCTGGTCCGCGCCCAGGCCCTGCGCCTTTTCGCGCGCCACGGCTATGCGGCCGTGTCGATGCGCCAGATTGCTGCCGGCGTCGGCGTGCAGGCCGGCGCTCTCTATGCCTATACGCCCGACAAGCAGGCGCTGCTGGCCGATCTTCTGGAAACCCACATGCGCGATCTGCTGGCGGCATGGCAGGACGATCCGGCGCAGCCGCCGCTGGCGCGACTGGAAGGATTCGTTCGCTTCCACATCAATTTCAGCCTCGATCATCCGGACGCCGTCTTCCTGTCCTATATGGAATTGCGCAACCTGACGCCTGAAAACCATGGCCGCATCGCGGCCCTGCGCACCCGATACGAGGATGGTCTGGACCGGATCCTGCACGCGGGCACGGCCTCAGGGGCGATGCAGCTGGACGATCCGCGACTGGCACGGATGGCGCTGATCGCGATGCTGACCGGCGTGACCAACTGGTATCGCGAGGGCGGCCGCCTGGACCGGACCCGGATCGCCGATATCTACTGGGGTCTGGCACGCGGCGCGGTCGGAGCGGACTGAGGGGTTCTTCGTTGCCCAAATACCCATCTTGCCGCCGCGCCCCGCCCCCCCGATAATCGCGCCATGAGTCTGCCTCCCGGTTTCCTTGACGAGATCCGCAACCGCGTTCCGATCAGTCGCGTGATCGGGCGCCGCGTCGTGTGGGACCAGCGCAAATCCAACCAGGCACGGGGAGACTGGTGGGCGCCGTGCCCCTTCCATCAGGAAAAATCGGCCAGCTTTCATTGTGACGACCAGAAGGGTTTCTATTATTGCTTTGGCTGTCAGGCCAAGGGCGACGTGATCAGCTTCCTGCGCGAATGCGATGGAATGGAATTCATCGAGGCGGTAAAATCCCTTGCCTCCGAGGCCGGGCTTTCCATGCCCGAACCCGATCCGCGCGCGCGTGAAAAATCCGACCGCCGATCCCGCCTCATCGAGGTGACCGAGGCCGCCTGCCGCTGGTTCCGGCTGCAATTGCAGACCGGCGCTGCGGCCGAGGCGCGCGACTACCTTGCGCGGCGCGGCCTGGACCGCGAAAGCGAGGCGCAATTCGAGATCGGCTTCGCGCCCGGCCACCGCACCGCGCTGACCTCGGCGCTGCGCGACAAGGGCTTCGAAGAGGCGCTGATCGTCGAGGCCGGCATGGCTGCGAAACCCGTTGATGGCGGACCGGCCTATGATCGCTTTCGCGGCCGGATCGTCTTTCCGATCCGCGACGGACAGGGCCGCTGCATCGGATTCGGCGGGCGCGCGATGGATCCGAATGCCCGCGCCAAATATCTCAACAGCCCGGAAACGCCGCTGTTCGACAAGGGGCGGAACCTCTACAATCTCGGCCCTGCCCGGGCGGCGGTCGGCAAGGGGCAGCCGCTGATCGTGGCCGAGGGCTACATGGACGTGATCGCGTTGTCGCGCGCGGGTTTTCAGGGTGCGGTGGCGCCGCTGGGCACCGCCATTACCAGCGAACAACTGGCCGCGATGTGGCGCCTGTCGCCGGAACCGGTCATCGCGCTGGACGGGGACGCGGCGGGCCAGCGGGCGGCGCAGAGGCTGATCGATCTCGCGCTGCCTCTGACCGGCCCGGGGCAGGCCCTGCGTTTCGTCCTGCTGCCTGCGGGTCAGGATCCGGACGATCTGATCAGGGTGGCGGGGCAGGGTGCGATGAAGGCATTGCTGGATCAGGCCCGGCCGCTGGTCGATCTGCTGTGGAGCCGCGAAACCGAGGGGCAGCGTTTCGACAGCCCCGAACGCAAGGCCGCGCTGGACCGCCGCCTGCAACAGGCCATTGCCAGAATCCCCGACGAGTTGACCCGCCGCCATTATGCCGACGAAATCCGCGGAAAACGATGGCAGCTTTTCGGGGGCCGGCGGCAGCCCCGGGGCGAAGGGGTGCGGCAGGGCGCGGCGGGGCGCGGCCCCGCCCGGCGCGGAGGGGCCTCGATGGCCCCGCGCGCGCCGCTTCCCACCTTGCCGGTCGCCGGGCCCGATGCGGGAACGGCGTTGCTGGAGGGCGCCAGCCTGCTGATCTGCGCCCTGCGGCCGGAACTGGTGGCGCTTGTCGAGACGCGGCTTGAACGGCTGTCGCCCCGCGATGCTGATCGCGCCGCATTGTTGCATGATCTGCTGACCGGAAACGAAAGCGAGGCCGGTCGCCGGGCTCTTGAAATCCTTCGCAGCGACGCCCAATTGGGCCTGACCCCGCCCGTCATCGGCCGCAAGGATCCGGAAGCCATTCTGACCATGCTGCAAAATCTGCTGGACCGGATCGAGGCGGAACGCGCCGCAGGACCGGAACTGTCGCGGGCCGAGACCGAAATCGAGGGTGATGCGGACGAAGGCCTGACCTGGCGCTTTCAGCAGGTCAACAAGGCACGACACCGCGCCGAACGTCCGGAACTCGAGGATTCCGGCGACCTGAACGAAGACAGGGACAAGCTTGCGGCCGAGTTGAGCGACGCCCTGAGCAGACAGATTTGGCGCAAGCCGCCCCGCCGGTGAGAGACCTTGCCCGCAAGGTGCGCGGAGTGCGGTCCGGCAGGTGCGAATCATCTGTCGGAGGGCAAAGGACAATTGCTGGCGCCGATCTTTGATTCGGTCGGCCGGCACGGTAAAAGCAAGGCAGTTTCGGCGCGATTCGGGTGATTCGCGAATCACCGCCTCGGAAAGGGAGCCCTGGATGGCCACCAAGGAAGACGACACCGACAAGACCGACAAGGACGAGAATGCCCATTCGCTGGACATGAGCCAGGCGGCGGTCAAGAAGATGATCGCCGAGGCCCGCGACCGCGGCTACATCACCTATGACCAGCTGAACACGGTTCTGCCTCCCGAGCAGGTCAATTCCGAACAGATCGAGGATGTCATGTCGATGCTGTCCGAGATGGGCATCAACGTGATCGAGGACGAGGACGAAGCCGACGAGGCCGAGGGCGGCGCAGTCGCCACCACCGCCTCGGGTTCGCGCGAGGTGGCGGTCGCAGCCACCGAAACCGAGAAGCTGGACCGCACCGACGACCCCGTCCGCATGTATCTTCGCGAGATGGGCAGCGTCGAATTGCTGTCTCGCGAGGGCGAGATCGCGATCGCCAAGCGCATCGAGGCCGGACGCAACACGATGATCGCGGGCCTTTGCGAAAGCCCGCTGACCTTCAAGGCCATCACCATGTGGCGGCAGGAACTGCTGGACGAAGAGATCCTGCTGCGCGACGTGATCGATCTTGAGACCACCTTCGGTCAGGCGATGGAAGACGAAGAGGCCGAGGACGAGGAATTGTCCGAGGAAGGTGGCGCGGCGGCAACCTCGGACAAGCGCGAGGAACTGGATGCCGACGGCAATCCGATCAGCAGCGATGATGACGAGGACGAAGACGACGGCGCCAACCTGTCGCTTGCCGCGATGGAAGCCAGCCTCAAGCCGAAGGTGCTGGAGACGCTGGAAGTCATCGCCCGCGATTATGAACAACTGGCCGACATGCAGGATCAGCGGATGTCGGCCACGCTGAACGAGGATAACAGCTTTTCGGCCAACGCCGAAGGCGCCTATCAGAAATTGCGCAGTGAAATCGTTGCCTTGGTGAACGAACTTCATCTGAACAACAGCCGCATCGAGGCGCTGGTCGATCAGCTTTACGGCATCAATCGCCGCATCGTCACCATCGATTCCGGCATGGTCAAGCTGGCCGATGCCGCGCGCATCAACCGCCGCGAATTCATTGACGCCTATCGCGGTTCGGAACTGGATCCGACCTGGATCGACCGGCTGTCACAGAATACCGGCCGGGGCTGGCAGGCGCTGTTCGAAAGATCGCGCGACAAGGTCGAGGATCTGCGCGTCGAGATGGCGCAGGTCGGCCAGTATGTCGGCGTCGATATCGAGGAATTCCGCCGCATCGTGAATCAGGTCCAGCGCGGCGAGAAAGAGGCCCGGCAGGCCAAGAAGGAGATGGTCGAGGCGAACCTGCGACTGGTCATCAGCATTGCCAAGAAATACACGAACAGGGGCCTGCAATTCCTTGATCTCATTCAGGAAGGCAATATTGGCCTGATGAAGGCGGTGGACAAGTTCGAGTACCGCCGCGGGTACAAGTTCAGCACCTACGCGACGTGGTGGATCCGTCAGGCGATCAC
>NZ_DHXG01000047.1:0-9282 GCF_002413585.1 Paracoccus sp. UBA5162 | reverse complement strand
CAGTCGAATTGCGGCGTGGTGTCGCCAAAGCCCTTTTCGCCCGGAAAGCTGAACAGCACGGGGCTGTCATCGGTGTTCAGTTGCTGCCCGGTCCAGTCGCGCTGCTGCTCGATGCCGCCATAGAAACGGCGCATCTTGCGGCTGATGAACTGCTGGCCCTTGCGTTCGATCAGAACCTCGCCGCTCTCGCTGAAGGTGGTCAGCTGGAAGCGGGTCTTTTCCAGCGTGACCCCGTCGATGGTGACGGTTTCGCCAGTCAGTTCGTCAAAGCCGACGTGCCGCAGCCTTTCGCCCGTGTTCGAGACAGTCCAGAAATCGAAATCGTCATAACCGGTGTTCAGCAACGTGTCGAAGCTGGCATCGTCGGCGGCGCCCTTTTCCAGCACGTCCTGCAGACCGGTCTGGGGATCGGTGCTTTCAAGCCAGCGGGTCTGGTCGTCGATATGGGACAGGTGGGTCAGCCCCTCCTGTCCAAAGGTGGCGCTGCGCTGATCGCCCTTGGGATCGGCGTCGCAGCGGTAATATTGCACGACCGAACAGCCCCGGTTCTGGACCGTGTAATCCAGCCGGCAGCCTTGCGGCGGGGTATAGATCGCGGCCCGCCCCGGCAGTGGAATCGCGGCCAGAAACCCGGCCAGCAGAATCAGCGCCGCCAGCCAGGTCAGCGCGCCCCGCCCGTCGTCACGCCGCGCGCCGACCCGCGCGACAGCCGCCGTGGATTTCCCGGTCCATTCCGTGCTTGTCCGTTGCATCCCTGATACCTCGCTCATTCGGCGGCGACACGCTGCTCGCCGGTCAGGAAATTGGCGATCGATTCGGCCGCCTCGCGCCCGTCACGGATCGCCCAGACCACAAGGCTTGCCCCGCGCACGATGTCGCCCACCGCATAGACGCCGGGGACCGAGGTCAGGTGGGTCTGGAAATCGGCCTTGATCGTGCCCCAGCGTGTCACCTCCAGACCGTCCACGCCCCACAGCCGGGGCAGTTCCTCGGGTTCGAAGCCAAGCGCCTTGATGACCAGATCGGCGGGCTCGTCATAATCGGCGCCCTCGATCAGTTCGGGCGATTGACGGCCGCTGACATCGGGCTGGCCCAGCCGCATCTTGCGGACCCGGACGCTGGCGATCTGGGGCAGGCCGTCCACGTCGCGTTCCTGCGCCGCCGCGGCCTCGCCGGTCACATGGCCGGCAAAGGCGCCGGGCGCGGTCAGCCAGACGAATTCGACGCCCTCCTCTTCGGCATTGGCGACCTCGCGTTGGCTGCCGGGCATGTTCGCCCGGTCGCGGCGATACAGGCATTTCACCGATTGCGCGCCCTGCCTGATGGCCGTGCGGACGCAATCCATGGCCGTGTCGCCGCCGCCGATGACGATGACGCGCTTGCCGCGTGCGTTCAGTTCTCCATCCTCGAAATCGGGGACGTCGTCGCCGAAATCGACCTTGTTGGACGCGGTCAGATAGTCGATGGCGCGGACGACGCCGCCAGCCTCGGCATTGTCGATGTCCAGATCGCGGGTCTTGTAGACGCCGGTGGCGATCAGGACCGCATCATGCTTGCCGCGGATCGCGTCGAAACTGATATCCTCGCCGACATTGCAGTTCAGCACGAATTCGACGCCGCCTTCCTCCAGCAGCTTGTTGCGCCGCATGACGATGTCCTTTTCCAGCTTGAAGCCGGGGATGCCATAGGTCAGCAACCCGCCCGCGCGGTCGTGACGGTCATAGATGGTGACCTGGAATCCCTGCTTGCGCAGCATGTCGGCGGCAGCAAGGCCGCCCGGCCCCGCGCCGATGATGCCGACGCTTTCGGCGCGTTCCCGACGCGGGACCGACGGCGTCACCCAGCCCCGGTCCCAGGCGGTATCGGTGATGTATTTCTCGACCGCGCCGATGGTGACGGTGCCGTGGCCGGATTGCTCGATCACGCAATTGCCCTCGCACAGCCGGTCCTGGGGGCAGATGCGGCCGCAGATTTCGGGGAAGGTATTGGTGGCCTGGCTGACTCGGTAAGCCTCTTCCAGACGGCCCTCGGCGGTCAGCCGCAACCAGTCGGGGATGTTGTTGTGCAGCGGGCAATGGCTCTGGCAATAGGGCACGCCGCACTGGCTGCATCGCCCGGCCTGCTCGGCAGCCTTGGCGGCGGCGTATTCGCGGTAGATTTCGTGAAAATCCTCGGCCCGTTCCGCCGCGGCGCGCTTTTCCGGCATCTCGCGCGGGGTCGAGACGAATGTCAACATCTTCTGCGTGGCCATGGCTGCGCAACCTTCCAAAGACAGAAACTCCCGCAGCCCGCATAAACCAAGGGCGCGGGAAATAAAAGTCAGTTACACTGACCTAAATTGAAGATTTCTGCCCCTGCACGACAAAACCTGACCAAACCGAGCCGGATTTGGGTCAGTAACACTTACCTACCAGCCGCAAGCGCCAGCAGGACAAGGCTTCCGGCGACGATTCTCCACCAGGCGAACAGCGCGTAACCGTTCTGCGAGACGTAACCCAGCAGCCACCGCACGACGAGGACCGCCGTCAGAAAGGCAAGCACGAAGCCGATGGCGATGTCCCCCATCGCCGCCGCGTCCAGCACATCGCGATTCTTGTAGAAGTCATAGACGAAGGCGCCCAGCATCGTCGGCATGGACAGGAAAAAGGAAAATTCGGCCGCCGATCGCCGGTCCGCCCCCAGAAGCAGCGCCGCGACGATGGTCGAACCGGACCGCGAGACACCGGGGATCATCGAAAGGGTCTGGATCACACCGATCTTGAAGGCCATCGACAGCGGGAACTCGTCGGCCCGTTGATAGCGCGGGTTTTTTGCCCAGCGATCGACGAAAAGCAGCACGATTCCGCCCAGGATCAGCATGACGGCGATCAGCACGGGTGTCTCGAACAGGACCTTCTTGATGATATCGTAGGCCGCGACGCCGACGACCACCGCCGGAGCGAATGCCAGCAGCACCGCCGCGATGAAGCGGCGCGACCTGGCGTCGCGCGGTGCTGTGGAAAGGTAATACCAGATCCGCGCCGAATAGACGCTGAGGATGGCCAGCACCGCGCCAAGCTGGATCATCACCTCGAAGGCGCGGCCGGGCGAGGCGAAGCCCAGGAAATACCCGGCCAGCAGGACATGGCCGGTCGAGGAAACGGGGATGAATTCGGTCAGGCCCTCGAGAATCCCGAGGACCGCAGCGCCAATCGGATCGGATTCCATCACAGGCTCCGCAGGTTCTTGGCGGAATCCTTGATCGCGTCATATTGCCCGGACGGGCGAAAGCGCCAAAGATAATCGTCCAGCACCGCCTCGACGGCGGTCGGCTGGATTCCCAGATCCTTCAGACCTCTGGCCTCTGGCGAAACGACATTGTCCTGACGCAACAGCGCAAGCTGGTCGCGGCTGAGCACGGTATTGGTGAACATCCCGCCAGACACGTATTGCGCCCCGTCCAGCATCGTCGCACCGATCCGGGCGATCCAGAACGGCATGTTCAGGACCAGCCTGCGGCGGTGAACGACGGTCAGGGTCCGGGCGACGATTTCGCGCAGGGTCATCACGTCGGGGCCACCCAGTTCATAGATTCCGGGTTCCGCCTCTCCGGTGGCGCCCTTTGTCGCGGCCAGTGCAACGTCATCGACGAAGACCGGCTGCATCCGCGTCCTCGCCCCCGCGATGGGCATGACCGGCCCCAGCCGCGACATCGCGGCAAAGCGGTTGAAGAAGTTGTCGCCGGACCCGAAGATCACCGAGGGCCGCAGGATCACTGCATCGGGCCGGTGTTCCAGCACCGCCGCCTCGCCCCGCGCCTTGGCTGCGACATAGCGGCTGTCCGAGTCGGGATCCACGCCGATCCCCGAAATGTGGACGATCCGCGCCACCCCCGTCTCGGCCGAAATTCGCGCGATATGGGACGCACCCTCATCAAAGATATTGTCGAAGGTGCTCTTGCCCTGCGCCTGCGTGATGTTGACGCAATTGACCACCGCCTCGGCATCCGACATCGCGGCGCGGACCGACAATTCGTCGCGGATGTTGCACAGGACCGGCACAACCTGACCGACCGCGCCGTAGGTGCGTGTGAACAACGCCTCGTCGGGTCGGCGCACGGCGATCCGCACACGCCAGCCGCGCTTGGCCATCAGCCGCGCGACCTGTCGGCCGACAAAGCCCGACCCGCCATAGATCGTGACCAGTTTCGCCATGAGCGCTGCCTCCTTCGTGCCGCCTGTCGCTGCGATCAATAGCCAAGCCGGCGCCCGCCGACAAGCCGCAGCCTGCCCGGCGCGGTCCGGGCCGCGCGGCGACGTGAAGCGGCGGCGAAAATTTTCGCGCGGCCCCATTGACGCCCTCGGCGACTGGCTTTAGAGACCCCGCTCACCACCTGCCCAGGTGGCGGAACTGGTAGACGCGCACGGTTCAGGTCCGTGTGCCGCAAGGCGTGGAGGTTCGAGTCCTCTCCTGGGCACCACAAAAATCCTGCCGTTCGCAAGAGCGGCGGGATTTTTCGTTTCCGGCGCAGGCGTTTCGCGCCCGCGTCGCGGTTCAGAACCCCTGATGGGTTTTCAGGAACTCGGTCTCGTCCGGTGTCGATTCGCGCGCCAGGACCGCGTTGCGATGCGGAAAGCGGCCGAAGCGGGCGATGATTTCGCGATGTTGGCGGGCGAACCGCAAAGAGCTTTCGTCGCCCAGAGCCTCGTAAAGCCTGACCGCGCGATCCTGATCCTGCAGATCCTCGCTGTGCATGAAGGGCAGGTAAAAGAACTGCCGCGCGGTCGCCTCCACCTGCTGATCGAAACCATGATCCAGCGCGGCGCCCGCATGCCGCAGCGCCAGATCGTTGCTTTCAAAGCTGCGCCCCGATCCGCGGAACATGTTGCGCGGGAACTGGTCCAGCACGATGACAAGGGCCAGAGCCCCCTGCGGATCCCGCATCCAGTGGTCCAGCCGGCCGCCATGCGCCGCCTCGTAGGTTTCGCCGAAAAGCTGGATGATCCGGCGGTCGATCTGGTCCGACTTCTTGAACCAGTGGCTGCGCATCTGGTCCGAGAACCAGAAATCGTGGATATCCTGAGCGGTCTTGATCGCCATCGCCGGGCCCTTCCGTCGCATATTTCGCCTTGCTCAGCCTCGGTCCTGCGCTGCCGGGTTGCAAGCGTCAGACGACGCGAAAGCGCGTACCCCAGGGATCGGTCATCACCGCGCCCGAACGCGCCGGATCGGCCAGCACCACCTCGGCCAGTCCGGCCATCGCCGGATCGCGGTGGCCGGCGGCGCGGCTGTTCCAGACATTGCAGGCCAGATGATGGTGATAGCCGTCCCAGCCATACCAGGCCCCGCCCGGAGCCTCGAATGTCCGGTTCAGCCCCAGATCGCCCCGCATGAAATCCTCTGCCGGCGGCAGTTCGCCCACCTGCAAATGGACATGGCCGACAAGGCTGTCTTCGGGCGCCCCCCGCCACGGCCCGTCCGCCACGCCGGCCAGATCGTCCAGATCCAGCCGGCGGGTGAACATCCCGATCCGGTCGCCGTCGCGATTCCATTGGTCCGCGGGACGATCGCGATAGATTTCGATGCCGTTGCCCTCGGGGTCATCCAGATACAGCGCCTCGCTGACGCCATGATCGCTGGCCCCGCTCAACCGTGTTCCGGTGCTTTCCGCGTGACGCAACCAGCGCGCCAGATCGGCGCGGCCGGGCAGCAGGAAGGCGGTATGAAACAGCCCCGCATGGCGCGGATCGCGCGGTTTCGCGGCCGGATCGGCGCGCAGTTCCAGCAGCAGCCGCCCGCCCGCGCCCAGCCGGCGGGTTTCGCCGTCGCCGCCCAGCGGCGCAAGGCCGATGACCGCCTGGTAAAAATCCGCCATGCCGGGCAGGTCGCGCACGGTCAGCGCGACATGATCGATTCCGCGTTTCGTCATCCGGAGCTCCTTTCGCCGGGGCCGGCGCGGGCCCGCGCCAGATCCTCGGGTGTGTTGATGTTGAAGAAGGGATCGATCGCGGCCGTTTTCCAGACCGCGCGTCCGGCATCGTGACGCGCAGCGAAATCGCGCAGCCGCCGTTGTCCCGCCTTCAGGAACCGGCGCAGGGGATCGCGCAGCGCGACGGGCCAGAGGCCGAAGGTCGGATGATCGGCCAGCGCGCCCGAGGCATCTTGCGTGGCGGCGATGACCGGCCCGGCATCCGTCCGCGCGCGCGCCAGGCGCGTGGCCAGATCCGCGGGAAAGAAGGGGGTGTCGGCGGCGACGCTGACCACGCTGGCCGCCCCGACGGCCGCCGCCCATTCCATCCCCGCCAGGATCCCCGCCAGCGGACCGGGAAATCCGGGCAGGTCATCGGCCAGAACCGGCAGGCCGAACGCGGCGAATCGCGCCGGATCGCCATTGGCGTTCAGCGCCAGCGGACCGCATTGCCGCGACAGCCGCACGATGACATGGGCCAGCATCGGCCGACCGCCCAGATCCAGCAGCGGCTTGTCGCCGCCGCCCATCCGGGTGGCGCGGCCTCCGGCCAGGATGATCGCGGGAAAACGCTCCATCGCGCAAGCCTGCCCGCAGCCATGAGCCGCTGCAAGACCCCGCCGATGCGCGCGCCGCATTACTTGACAAATTTAGTCGAAAACCCTAGCGCGACTTGAAAGGCCAGTGTTCCGCTTGCCCCGCGCAGGTTTTCCGCCAATCCTGCCCCGAACCGGAGTTGAGTCATGTCCGATCTAGGATCGAGCCTTGCCGCGCTGCCGCCGATCGGCCTGATTCGCGATGGCGGCTGGACGATGTGGCTGATCGCGGCGCTGTCGGTCGCCACGCTGGCGGTGATCCTGTGGAAGCTGTGGGCGCTGTGGCGTCTGGGCGTCTGGGGCGGCCGCCATTCGCGCCGGGCGCTGGAATTGTGGATGCAGGGCCGCCATGCCGAGGCTTTGGCCGCGGTGAGGAATCGCCCCTCGGCCCGCGCGCGCGTGGCGCAGGCGGCGATAGGCACCTCGCTGGATCCGGCCATCGGCGAAAAGGCCGCGCGCGAAGAAACCACCCGCATTGCCCGCCAGACCCTGTATCGCGCGCGCGAGGGATTGCGGGCGCTGGAACTGATCGCGACCATCGCGCCGCTTCTGGGTCTGCTGGGCACGGTGCTGGGCATGATCGCGGCCTTCCAGGTGCTGCAAAGCTCGGGCAACCGGGCCGATCCCGCGGATCTGGCGGGCGGCATCTGGGAGGCGCTGCTGACCACCGCCGCCGGCATGGCCGTGGCGATTCCGGCGGGCGTAGCGCTGAGCTGGTTCGAATCGGTGGCCGACCGGTTGCAGGCCGATCTCGAGGATCTGGCGACGCGGATCTTCGTGCGTAGGCCGGCACCCGGCCGCCCCGCCGCCCGGCTGTTCGAGGCGGCGGAATGACCGGCGGCTTCGATTTCGGGCCGCGCCGGCATCCACGGCGCATGTCGCTGACGCCGATGATCGACGTCGTTTTCCTGCTGCTGATCTTCTTCATGCTATCGTCGCGTTTCGGCATGGATACGGTCCTGCCCATCGCCGGCGGGGCCGGCGGCGGCGAAAGCGCATGGCAGGGCGCGCCGCGGCTGGTCAGGATCGGCGCCGATGATCTGGCGTTGAACGGCGTAGCGATCGCAGCCGCCGATCTTGCCGCGGCGCTGGCGCCGCTGATGCCGCAGGATGGCGGCGCGGTGATCCTGCGGCCGGCGCCGGGCGCCGATCTTCAGCGTGTCGTGTCGGTCATGGACCTGCTGCGCGACGCGGGATTTGACGACCTGATCCTTGTGGAATAGGCCCGTGCGCATCGACATGCCCCCCCGCAGGCGCCGCGGCGAATCGATCATCCCGATGATCAATGTCGTCTTCCTGCTGCTGATCTTCTTCCTGCTCACCGCGCAGATCGCGCCGGCGCCGCCATTCGATGTGACACCGCCCGACAGCCGATCGGACATTCCCGCGCAGGCCCGGGGCGTTCTCTATGTCTCGGCCGGGGGCGAACTGGCCTATGATGCGGCGCGCGGCGAGGCGGTCTGGCCGCTGATCGCGGCGCGGACCGATGAAGGTCCGCTTGAAATCCGCGCCGACGAGGCGGTGGAGGGGGTCCGGATCGCACGCCTGCTGAAACGCCTTCGCACCGCTTCTGATGCGGACCTGCGGCTCGTGGTCGGCGGGGGCTGACGCTGGTGCGCAGATTTCTCGAGATGGCCGGATTCATCACCATTGCAGCCGCGCTGCACGTCTCGGCGGGCGCGATGCTGCTGCCGCGCGACGCCGCGCGGGGCGAGGCGCGGGACGCGGCGGCGCCTGCGCGATTGTCGGCGGGCGGTCCCGCGATCCGGCAGATGGTGTCGCAATGGTCGGCCCCGCCCGAGGTTCAGACGAAGCCCGTCCCCGACACCGTCCAGCCAGCCGCGCCAGAGGAGGCGCCGATTCGTCCGCGGGCCGCCGGACCGCCGCTGGTGGCGGACGCGATGCCGCAATCTGCGACGACACCCCCGCCCGAGCTCCGCCCGAACCTGCCCCCGCCGCCTGTGGAACCGGCGGCGCAGATCGACAGCACGGCGCTGCCCGACCTTCGACCCTTGCAGCCGCCCGCTATCGAGGCCGCGTCGGCCTTGACGCTGACCGCCTCGGATCGCCCGGCCGCCCGTCCCGGCCCGACGCCACAGCCGGAACCGCGGCGGCAGGTGCAGCCCGAGCCGCGCGATCCGCAACGGCAGGCCGTGCCGGCAAAGGCGGGTCAGGGCGGGCGGATGCAGGCCAGCCCTGAGGCTACCGGCGGCGGCGGCGGTATCAGCCCGCAGCAACTGGCCCGGATCGAGGCAAGCTGGCGGCAGCAGATCGGCGCCTGCATGGCGCGCAGCGTCTCTCGCGTGTCGGGCGGGCGCGGGGCACGAATGGCGGTGAATTTCGTCGTCGGCCGGAACGGGCGCGTGCAAGGCGCGTCGCTCAACGGCTCCTCGGGCGACGCGCGCGTCGATCAGCAGGTTCTGCGCGCGGTCCGCAGGGCGCGCTGCCCCGCCGCCCCGCCCAGCCTGCCGCAGCGGCAATTGTCGTTCCAGCAGCCCTTCGCGATTCGCTGATCGCGATCCGGCGAAGCGGCAGGGCCGACAGGCGCCCGGCCCGCGCGGCGGACAAACGTCGGTGGAGGGGGACCATTCATCCTTCGGGCGCGGGCGCTTCGGCATCGCCGGAGGCTGCGCCGCCGCCGCCCGCCTCGCCCTTGGCCGGGGCGGGCTGGGCGTCGATCAGGCGGTTGTCCTCCCATTCGCCGGCGGCAACCTGCCCGCTGGCATAGCGCATCACGCC
>NZ_DHXG01000076.1:2644-6955 GCF_002413585.1 Paracoccus sp. UBA5162 | reverse complement strand
TGCATCGAGGTGGGATTTGGAAATGTCGATCCCGATCGTGTGCTCCGTCATCTTCGCCGTGTCCTATCCTTGTCATGCGTGACGCAAGCACGCGTATCCGTTCAGGCCCTGGGTGAAGACGGCGGCCGATCCCACTCAATACCGGTCCCGCTGACCTTTGCTGACACGATCCGACCGCCGCCATGGCCCGCCATAAATGGCGTGGCGGGCCATGGCTCCCGAGTACCCCGAGAACCAAGAAGATTCATAAGACAATGCGATGGTCTCCCGCGCCCGGGTAGAGCTGCGAGAGCTTGAAGTTGAATGTCGCCAAGCCTGCCATCAGAACCTCGGATATCCGCGGCTCTGCCTCGAGTCGTTTTCCGACCAAAGACCAGAAAATCCGCATGGATCGAAGTCGATGCGGACATTCGTCCACGATCTTCGCTGCGTTCGAAGGTCAAGCTTGTGGTCGGAGAATATTGGCTGTATTTTCGGCCTCAGAAGAAGAAATGTCCGAGATCCCGGAAATTTCTTCGTTCGGATAGGCAGATGATACCGCCGAGAAAAAAGTCTCGGATTTCCGCCCTGTTTTTCTTTTTCAGGCCCTCAGAAAATCCGCTTGAAATACAATGACCTGCCGCGCGTCACGCGACAGGTCAGTTTGTTCAGGCCTCCCACCGGACGGAATGCGTCAGTTCGATCCGCGCCCTTTCTTCTTGTGCGAGCCTCGCCTGAAAGGCGGCTCTACATGAAACCCAGTTCCAGCCGCGCCTCGTCGGACATCATGTCCATGCCCCATTGCGGCTGGAAGGTCATCTCGACATCGACCTGTTTCACGCCGGGCAGGGGTTCGATCGCGTCGGCGACCCAGCCCGGCATCTCTCCGGCCACCGGGCAACCCGGCGCGGTCAGCGTCATGACCACCCGAACCTCGTTTGCCGCATTGATGTCGATCGTGTAGATCAGCCCCAGATCATAGATGTTGACGGGAATTTCCGGGTCGTAGACCGTCTTGCAGGCCTCCACGATCGGCTCGTAGAGCGCGTGGTCGGTGCTTGAAGGGGCGATCAGCGGATCGCCTTCCATCATCGGCTGGGTCATGGCGGTTTCCTTGCAATTCCGACCGATTATATAGGACATCGCCCGGCGCGGGTCCAGAGGGCCGGCGTTGCATCCGCGACTGGCGGGCGGTAAGGACGCGCGTTTCCACCCGGAAGGCCCCGAAGATGAGTGACCGTTTCTCCTTTTCGCTGCATGCCTCGGACGGCGCGGCGCGCAGCGGCACCATCCACACCCCGCGCGGCGAAATCCGCACGCCCGCCTTCATGCCCGTCGGCACGGCCGCGACCGTCAAGGCGATGATGCCCGAATCCGTGCGCAAGACCGGGGCCGACATCCTGCTGGGCAACACCTATCACCTGATGCTGCGCCCGGGGGCCGAAAGGATCGCCGGCCTGGGCGGGCTGCACCGCTTCATGAACTGGCCGCGCCCGATCCTGACCGATTCCGGTGGCTTCCAGGTCATGAGTCTGTCCAGCCTGCGCAAGCTGACCGAAGAGGGGGTGACCTTTGCCAGCCATATCGACGGCAGCCGCCATCACCTGACCCCCGAACGCAGCATGGAAATCCAGCGCCTTCTGGGCAGCGACATCGTCATGGCCTTTGACGAATGCCCGGCGCTTCCGGCGGCGGAACGCGACGTCGCTGTCTCGATGCGGTTGTCGATGCGATGGGCGCGGCGGTCGCGCGACGCATTCGGCGACCGGCCCGGACATGCGCTTTTCGGCATCATGCAGGGTGGCGTGACCCGCGATCTGCGCGAGGAAAGCGCCCAGGCCCTGACCGGGATCGGCTTTGACGGCTATGCCATCGGCGGGCTTGCCGTGGGCGAAGGCCAGCAGGCGATGTTCGGCGTGCTGGATTATGCGCCGGGTTTTCTGCCGGCGGACAAGCCACGCTATCTGATGGGCGTCGGCAAACCCGATGATATCGTCGGCGCCGTAAGCCGCGGCATCGACATGATGGATTGCGTGCTGCCGTCACGCTCGGGCCGGACCGGGCAGGCCTGGACGCGGCGCGGTCAGGTCAATATCAAGAATGCCCGCCATCAGGATGACCCGCGCCCGTTGGATCAGGATTGCATCTGTCCGGCCTGCCGCAATTATTCACGCGCCTACCTGCACCATGTCTTCCGCGCCGGCGAGATGATCAGCGGGATGCTGCTGACATGGCACAACCTGCATTACTACCAGGACTTGATGGCCGGGTTGCGCGCGGCGATCACGCAGTCCCGGCTGTCGGATTTCGTCGCGGATTTCCACGCCCGACGCGCCGAAGGCGACATTCCGCCACGTTGATTCCGCGCGCCTGCCGGTTGCAGTCTCGTGGCATGACGGTTGCCGTGGGCGTAAACTGTCCTTTTCAAATCACGGCCTGGGGCGTATTCATTCCGGCGGCGGACGAACCGCCCATCCGAAGGACCTCATGAGCAGCACGATCACAACCATCACCCGGACCGAGGATCTCGCCCGTTTCTGCGAGACCGCAAAAACCGCGCCCTACGTCACCGTCGATACCGAATTCCTGCGCGAACGGACATACTGGTCCAGATTGTGCCTGATCCAGCTTGCGATTCCGCCAGCCTCCACCGATGCCGAGACGGGCGGCGAGGCCGTGCTGGTCGATCCGCTGGCCGAGGGATTGTCGCTGGACCCGCTTTACGAGCTGTTTCGTCACGAGGCGACGGTCAAGGTGTTCCACGCCGCCCGCCAGGATCTGGAAATCTTCTTTCACGACGCCGCGCTGTTTCCGGTGCCGCTGTTCGACACGCAGGTTGCCGCGATGGTCTGCGGCTTCGGCGAACAGGTCGGCTACGAGACGCTGGTGCGCAAGATCGCGCGGGCGAATCTGGACAAGTCCTCGCGCTTTACCGACTGGTCGCGCCGACCGTTGTCGGATGCGCAGAAATCCTATGCACTGGCCGATGTGACACATTTGCGGGTGATCTACGAATTCCTTTCGGCCGAGCTGAAGAAGAACGGTCGCGAAAGCTGGCTGGCCGAGGAAATCGGCGTCCTGGAAGACCCGGAGACCTATATCAACCGTCCCGAAGAAGCCTGGCTGAAGATCCGCACGCGCACCAATTCGCCGCGTTTCCTGGCGATCCTGCGCGAGCTGGCGCGGTTTCGCGAAAACTATGCGCAGGACCGCGACGTGCCCCGCTCGCGCGTGTTCAAGGATGACGCGATGATCGAACTGGCTTCGACCCGGCCGGCAACCGAAGCCGATCTGGGCAAGTCGCGGCTGCTTCTGCGCGAAGCGCGGCGGGGCGACATCGCGGCCGGGATCCTCGCCGCGGTCAAGGCCGGGCAAGAATCCGGCGATCTGCCGAAACCCAAGGGCGTCGAGCCGGGGCGTCCGGGCAATCCGGCGCTGTCGGATCTGTTGCGCGTCCTGCTGAAGGCCAAGGCCGATGCGGCGGGGGTGGCCCCCAGGCTGATTGCCTCGGCGGCGGATCTGGACGCCATCGCCACCGGCGAACGCGATCTGCCCGCCCTGCATGGCTGGCGGGCCGAGGTCTTTGGCCGCGACGCCCTGCGGCTGGCCACGGGCGAGATCGCGCTGTCGGCCGGGGGCGGGGTGGTCCGCGTGGTGCCCGCGCGCTGATGGCCGCGCCCGTTACCCTGACCCGTCCCTGGCCCGAGGATGCCGATACAATCGTCGCGGCCCTTTCGGACTGGCAGGTGACGCAATGGCTCAGCGTCGTGCCCTGGCCCTATGCGATGACCGACGCGCAGGCTTTCATCGCCGAGGCGGGCCCCGACGAACACGCCGTGCGGCAGGGCGACAGGCTTGTGGGCATGATCCGTGCCGGGCAGAGCTTCGGGATCTGGATCGCGCCGGGCGCGCAGGGGCAGGGGATCGGGCTTCGCGCCGCGGTGCTGGCGCTGTCGCGCCGGTTCAATGAAGGGGCCGAGATGGTCGAATCCTACCATCTCGCGGGCAATCGTCGCTCGGCCGGGCTGCTTGCGCGGCTGGGATTTCGGCCCGTCGGTCAGGAAATGCGCTGGTCGCGGCCTCATGGCCGGGAAATGGCAGCCGTGAAGCTGCGGCTGGCTCGCGACGATTTCGCCGCCCGTCATGGCATTGCGCTGGCCACGGCGCGGCTGCTGATCGATGCCCCGCGTCCCGCCGATCTTCCCGCCTTGCACCAGATCGTGACGACACCGCAGATCGCACGGATGCTGCTGCTGTTTCACCCCGGCATGAGTGTCGAGGACATCGCCCCGATCTTCGGCGACCAGTCGCTGACATTGCCGATGCGGCTGG